>NZ_PTRX01000007.1:0-220703 GCF_002966045.1 Escherichia sp. MOD1-EC5189
TGCACCTACCCGTTTTATTACATAACTGAAGAAAGCATTGCATTCCGGGAGCGTCCATATATGTTACCTCGCGCCCGTACCCGATAGCCGAAAGGAATAAGATGAGGGGACCGCGCTAGCGGCGATTTACCGCCGGGAGCCCGGGTTGCCAGGGTGGTGGCGATTGAGCCACCCTGGCACGTTCACCGGCTTGAGCGTTCCAAAGTAGCGAGGAACATAAAGTGAACGGAACAGCCTCTAATGTCACATACTCTCCCGGTTGAATGAAACGCCTGATGCGACGCTTACGCGTCTTATCAGGCCTACATACCATCACACCTCGTACTCCATCTCGCCATCCTTACGCAGTGGAATAATCTGCACCTTCTGCACGCGATGGCTTTCCACCTGCAACGTTTTAAGCAAATAATCCCCCACCTGAACTTCTTCGCCAGGTTTTGGAATACGCTGCAAATATTCCATCAACAGCCCGGCAATGGTGTGATATTCACGTTTTTCATCCAGCGGCAGCAGCACATATTGCACCAGATCTTCCAGCGGCATATGACCATTCGCCGTCCAGGAACCGTCGGCATTTTTCTGAATATCATGACGGGCATCGATCTCTTCCACTTCGTTTGGCAAGTTACCTGCAATGGTTTCAGTGACGTCACTTAATGTCACAATCCCTTCCACCGAGCCAAACTCATCCACCACAAAAGCAAAGTGTGTGCGAGCATTACGGAACTGCTCCAGGGCAGGTAACAACGGCAATGTTTCCGGGAACACCAGCGGCTGGCGGATCAACACCCGCAGGTTGAGCGGTTCACCGCGCAGCGACTGTTGCAGAAGATCGATAACGTGAACGACACCGAGCAAATCTTCCGCGTCATCGCCGTCGGTAACGACCAGACGCGTGTGCTGATTTCGCTCCAGCAGCTGGCGGATCTCCTCTTCTGGCACGTTGAGATCGATATGCTCAATATCGTGGCGCGACGTCATGATGCTGCTGACAGTACGCTGGTTAAGATTAAGTACCCGCTCAATCATCCGCCGTTCCTGCGGATTAAAGATCTGCTGGTTACCATGATCCACCAGCATGGACGCGGTTTCGGCATCCAGCTCCGCATCTTCTTTTTGCCCGCTTAACAAGCGCATTACCGCTTCGGTAGTTCGCTGGCGCAGCGTCTGGTTAGCGGAGAGAAAACGTCGCCGGTTAAAGATGGCAAGTTGATTGAGCGCCTCGATCATTACCGAGAAACCAATCGCGGCGTACAGATATCCCTTCGGAATGACGAAGCCGAAACCTTCCGCCACCAGGCTAAAGCCAATCATCAACAGGAAGCTTAGGCAGAGAATAACGATGGTCGGGTGACTGTTAACAAATTGCGTTAACGGCTTGCTGGCCATCAACATCAGGCTGATAGCGATAACCACGGCGGCCATCATGACCAGTAAATGGTCGACCATCCCGACGGCAGTAATCACCGAGTCAAGTGAGAAGATGGCGTCCAGTACCACAATTTGCGTCACCACGCCCCAGAACTTCGCACCTTTGCGTTGCGTGGGGTTATTGCTGTCTTTCCCCTCCAGCCGTTCGTTCAACTCCATCGTGGCTTTGAACAGCAGGAAGAAACCACCAAACAGCATGATTAAGTCGCGGGCGCTAAAGGTAAACGAGCGGAAGCTGAACAGTGGTTGAGTCAGGGTGACCAGCCAGGAGATTGACGCCAGCAGTAACAGGCGCATTAACATTGCCAGCAGCAGCCCGGTAACCCGTGCGCGGTCGCGCTGCTTCGGCGGTAGTTTTTCGGCGAGGATGGCAATAAAGACCAGGTTATCAATGCCGAGGACCAGTTCGATCACAATCAGCGTGATTAACCCGGCCCAGATAGACGGATCGGCAATCCATTCCATAGTAAGTACAAAACCTATTCGTTGTATGACAAATGTCACAATTCGATCATGGATAAATCAGGGCAAAAATGCAATGTCACAGCACTATTTATCTGACTTTATTTGAGGGCTATAACATCGCATTATCCCTGAATTAAAAGTGGCAATAATAAAGCGCTATTTAAGAAATATCGCATATGGAGACATTATATTAATTATTGTCAACCTAAAGAAATTCCTAAAAAACATATTGATTGACACTTAATATAATTCTTAAAAATAGCCAATTGCCGAATTGTTACCTTGCCTGCTATTCCGTTAGCTGTAACACTTCCTCCTGCATTATTGGAAGCCAATATTCAATTACCATAATGCCACCTTATATCTGGAAAATTAATTCACGGAATAACGCTTTTTCATAATCGGCTGCATGATGAAAGAGTTGGAAAATCTAAACTAAATCAGTGTGTTGGTAGCTGAAAAGCCAGGGGAGGTAGCGTGTCTGGACGCCTGAAAGACCAGTCTGAATTATTCTGTCAATAGCCTGCGGATGAAATCAATTTTTTTAGGACTGATGCCAGTTAAATTTTTATTCAATTAACTGCAAGGTAAATGTGCATGGCGACATTGCTATTAATAGTGCACAGGATAATTACTCTGCCAAAGTGATAAATAAACAATGATGAAATCCAAAATGAAATTGATGCCATTATTGGTGTCAGTAACCTTGATAAGCGGTTGCACAGTACTTCCGGGCAGCAATATGTCGACGATGGGTAAAGACGTCATCAAACAGCAGGACGCTGATTTCGATCTCGACAAAATGGTGAATGTTTATCCGCTGACCCCGCGCCTGATTGATCAATTACGTCCACGCCCGAACGTCGCGCGCCCCAATATGACGCTGGAAAGCGAGATTGCCAATTATCAATATCGTGTCGGGCCGGGCGACGTTCTTAATGTCACCGTCTGGGATCACCCGGAACTCACCACTCCAGCTGGTCAGTACCGCAGCTCCAGCGACACCGGCAACTGGGTACAGCCTGACGGCACTATGTTCTACCCGTATATCGGCAAGGTTCACGTGGTGGGGAAAACGCTCGCTGAAATCCGCAGTGATATTACCGGGCGCTTAGCGACGTACATCGCTGACCCGCAGGTGGACGTTAATATCGCCGCCTTCCGCTCGCAAAAAGCGTATATCTCAGGTCAGGTGAATAAATCCGGTCAACAGGCCATCACCAACGTACCACTGACCATTCTCGATGCCATTAACGCCGCAGGTGGCCTGACCGATACCGCTGACTGGCGCAACGTGGTGCTAACACACAATGGTCGTGAAGAACGCATTTCTTTGCAGGCGCTGATGCAAAACGGTGACCTCAATCAGAATCGACTGCTTTACCCCGGCGATATCCTCTACGTGCCGCGTAATGATGATCTGAAAGTATTTGTGATGGGTGAAGTGAAGAAACAGAGCACCCTGAAAATGGACTTTAGCGGCATGACCTTGACTGAAGCCCTGGGCAATGCCGAAGGTATCGACATGACCACCTCCAACGCCAGCGGCATCTTTGTCATTCGTCCATTGAAAGGCGAGGGCGGGCGTAACGGCAAGATCGCCAATATCTACCAACTGGATATGTCCGATGCCACGTCGCTGGTGATGGCGACAGAATTCCGCCTGCAGCCTTATGACGTGGTGTATGTCACCACCGCCCCGGTTTCCCGCTGGAACCGTCTGATCAATCAGTTGCTGCCAACTATTAGCGGTGTCCGTTACATGACGGATACAGCCAGCGACATTCATAACTGGTAATCGTCATGTTTAACAACATCTTAGTTGTCTGTGTCGGCAATATTTGCCGTTCCCCGACGGCGGAACGCTTACTGCAACGTTATCACCCTGAGCTGAAAGTAGAATCCGCTGGTCTCGGCGCACTGGTCGGTAAAGGGGCTGATCCTACTGCCATCAGTGTTGCTGCAGAACATCAACTGTCTCTGGAAGGTCACTGTGCACGGCAAATCAGCCGCCGCCTGTGTCGCAACTACGACCTGATATTGACCATGGAAAAGCGCCATATCGAACGCTTATGCGAGATGGCACCTGAGATGCGCGGCAAAGTGATGCTGTTTGGTCACTGGGATAACGAATGTGAAATCCCCGATCCGTATCGCAAAAGCCGGGAAACGTTTGCAGCGGTGTACACATTACTTGAACGGTCTGCCCGCCAGTGGGCGCAGGCATTGAACGCAGAGCAGGTATAACAATGACAGAAAAAGTAAAACAACATGCCGCTCCGGTAACGGGCAGTGATGAAATCGATATTGGTCGCCTGGTCGGCACCGTCATTGAAGCGCGCTGGTGGGTAATTGGCATCACCGCCGTATTCGCCCTCTGTGCTGTGGTTTACACCTTCTTCGCTACGCCGATATACAGCGCCGACGCACTGGTACAAATTGAGCAAAGCAGCGGCAATTCGTTAGTGCAGGATATCGGCTCGGCGTTAGCCAACAAGCCGCCAGCATCGGACGCTGAGATCCAGTTGATTCGCTCGCGTCTGGTGCTCGGTAAAACGGTGGACGATCTTGACCTCGATATTGCGGTGAGCAAAAACACGTTCCCCATTTTCGGCGCGGGCTGGGATCGCCTGATGGGACGTCAGAACGAGACAGTAAAAGTGACCACCTTTAACCGTCCAAAAGAGATGGTGGATCAGGTGTTTACGCTTAATGTGCTTGATGACAAAAACTACACCCTGAGCAGCGACGGCGGCTTTAGCGCCCGTGGGCAAGCGGGCCAGATGCTGAAAAAAGAAGGCGTCACGCTGATGGTTGAAGCCATTCACGCCAGCCCGGGCAGTGAGTTTACCGTCACTAAATACTCCACGCTGGGGATGATCAATCAACTGCAAAACAGCCTGACGGTAACAGAGAATGGCAAAGACGCTGGCGTACTGAGCCTGACTTATACCGGTGAAGATCGCGAACAGATCCGCGACATTCTTAACAGTATCGCCCGTAACTATCAGGAACAAAATATTGAGCGCAAATCGGCGGAAGCGTCGAAAAGCCTCGCCTTCCTCGCGCAACAGTTACCAGAAGTACGCAGCCGCCTTGATGTTGCCGAAAACAAACTGAATGCCTTCCGTCAGGATAAAGATTCTGTTGATCTGCCGCTGGAAGCGAAAGCGGTGCTTGATTCAATGGTGAACATCGACGCGCAGTTGAACGAACTGACCTTTAAAGAAGCGGAAATCTCCAAGCTGTACACCAAAGTTCACCCGGCGTATCGCACGCTGCTGGAGAAACGGCAGGCGCTGGAAGAAGAGAAAGCCAAACTTAACGGTCGCGTAACGGCGATGCCGAAGACTCAGCAGGAGATTGTGCGTCTGACGCGCGATGTCGAGTCTGGGCAGCAGGTCTATATGCAACTGCTGAATAAAGAGCAGGAGCTGAAAATCACCGAGGCCAGCACCGTCGGCGATGTGCGCATTGTTGACCCGGCAATCACCCAGCCTGGCGTGCTGAAACCGAAGAAAGGGCTGATTATTCTCGGCGCAATCATCCTCGGCCTGATGCTTTCTATCGTGGGTGTGCTGCTGCGCTCGTTGTTCAATCGCGGCATTGAAAGCCCGCAGGTGCTGGAAGAACACGGCATCAGCGTCTATGCCAGCATCCCGCTGTCGGAGTGGCAAAAAGCGCGCGATAGCGTCAAAACCATCAAAGGGGTTAAACGCTATAAACAGAGCCAGCTACTGGCGGTGGGGAATCCAACCGATCTGGCGATTGAAGCCATCCGTAGTCTGCGTACCAGTTTGCACTTCGCGATGATGCAGGCACAGAACAATGTGTTGATGATGACCGGGGTTAGCCCGTCAATCGGTAAAACCTTTGTCTGCGCTAACCTGGCGGCGGTGATCAGTCAGACCAATAAACGGGTGTTGTTGATCGACTGCGATATGCGCAAAGGCTACACCCACGAGCTGTTGGGCACCAATAACGTCAATGGCCTGTCGGAAATTCTGATTGGTCAGGGCGATATTACTACCGCTGCTAAACCGACCTCTATTGCCAAATTTGACCTGATCCCGCGCGGTCAGGTACCGCCAAATCCTTCCGAACTGTTGATGAGCGAACGCTTTGCGGAACTGGTGAGCTGGGCGAGTAAAAACTATGACCTGGTGTTGATTGATACGCCGCCGATTCTGGCAGTGACCGATGCCGCAATTGTCGGGCGTCACGTCGGAACCACGTTAATGGTGGCGCGTTATGCGGTCAACACCTTGAAAGAAGTGGAAACCAGTCTGAGCCGCTTTGAGCAAAACGGTATTCCGGTGAAAGGGGTGATTCTGAACTCTATCTTCCGCCGCGCCAGCGCGTATCAGGATTATGGCTATTACGAATATGAATATAAGTCGGACGCGAAATAACGAGATCCGCTGTCGGATGCGATGCTGACGCATCTTATCCGACCTACGTTCACGCCGCATCAGGCAAGCAAACCCGCTCCGTAGGCCGGATAAGGCGTTCACGCCGCATCCGGCAACAGAACCTGTAAACCAGCTTATAAACCGGCAGAACATCTCGATACTCCGGGAGAACAACCTATGAAAGACAATCCGCTGATCTCAATCTATATGCCGACCTGGAACCGCCAACAACTGGCGATTCGGGCGATAAAATCGGTCCTGCGCCAGGACTACAGCAACTGGGAGATGATTATCGTGGATGATTGCTCCACCTCCTGGGAACAGTTGCAACAGTACGTCACCGCCCTCAACGACTCGCGCATTACGTACATTCACAACGACATTAACAGCGGGGCGTGCGCGGTACGTAACCAGGCGATTATGCTGGCGCAAGGGGAATACATCACCGGGATCGATGACGATGATGAATGGACACCCAACCGCCTGAGCGTCTTCCTCGCCCATAAACAGCAACTGGTCACACACGCCTTTTTGTACGCTAACGACTACGTTTGCCAGGGCGAAGTCTATTCCCAACCGGCAAGCTTGCCGCTGTATCCCAAATCGCCGTATTCACGCCGCCTGTTCTACAAACGCAATATCATTGGTAATCAGGTGTTTAGCTGGGCGTGGCGTTTCAAAGAGTGCTTGTTCGATACCGAACTGAAAGCGGCACAGGATTACGACATCTTCCTGCGAATGGTGGTGGAGTACGGCGAACCGTGGAAAGTGGAAGAGGCGACGCAGATCCTGCATATCAATCACGGCGAAATGCAGATCACCTCGTCACCGAAAAAATTCTCCGGGTACTTCCACTTTTATCGTAAGCACAAAGACAAATTCGACCGCGCCAGCAAGAAATATCAGTTGTTTACCCTCTACCAGATCCGCAATAAACGCATGACCTGGCGCACCTTGTTGACGCTGCTGTCGGTGCGTAACGGCAAACGTCTGGCTGATGGAATTCGGGGGCGCTAAAGATGCTGGAAGATCTGCGCGCCAACAGCTGGAGTTTACGCCCGTGCTGCATGGTTCTTGCCTATCGCGTTGCTCATTTTTGTTCAGTGTGGCGCAAAAAAAACGTCCTCAACAATCTGTGGGCGGCCCCGCTGCTGGTGTTGTATCGCATTATCACCGAATGCTTTTTCGGTTATGAAATCCAGGCCGCCGCGACCATTGGCCGACGCTTTACTATCCATCACGGCTATGCCGTAGTGATCAATAAAAACGTGGTCGCGGGGGATGATTTCACCATTCGCCACGGCGTCACTATCGGCAATCGTGGTGCCAATTACATGGCATGTCCACACATTGGCAACGGCGTCGAGCTTGGTGCCAACGTCATTATTCTCGGCGATATCACGATTGGTAACAACGTTACCGTGGGGGCGGGCAGCGTGGTGCTCGACGCAATCCCGGACAACGCGCTGGTGGTGGGAGAAAAAGCGCGAGTGAAGGTAATTAAATGAATATTCTGCAATTTAATGTGCGACTGGCGGAAGGCGGGGCGGCAGGTGTGGCGTTAGATCTCCACCAGCGCGCGCTGCAACAGGGGCTGGCGTCACATTTTGTCTACGGCTACGGCAAAGGCGGCAAAGAGAGCGTCAGCCATCAGAACTATCCGCAGGTGATCAAACATACGCCGCGGATAACCGCGATGGCGAACATTGCCCTGTTTCGTCTGTTTAATCGCGATCTGTTCGGCAACTTCAATGAGTTATATCGCACCATTACTCGCACACCGGGACCGGTAGTCCTGCATTTTCATGTGCTGCACAGCTACTGGTTGAATCTTAAGAGCGTGGTGCACTTTTGCGAAAAGGTGAAAAACCACAAACCGGATGTCACTTTGGTCTGGACGCTGCACGATCACTGGAGCGTTACCGGACGCTGCGCTTTTACCGACGGGTGCGAAGGCTGGAAAACGGGCTGTCAGAAATGCCCGACCTTAAATAACTATCCGCCGGTGAAGATTGATCGCGCACACCAGCTGGTGGCGGGCAAACGCCAGTTATTCCGCGAGATGCTGGCGCTGGGCTGTCAGTTTATTTCCCCCAGCCAGCATGTGGCTGATGCTTTCAATAGCCTGTACGGTCCAGGGCGTTGCCGGATTATCAATAATGGCATTGATATGGCAACCGAAGCGATTCTGGCGGACCTGCCTCCGGTGCGCGAAACTCAGGGCAAGCCGAAAATCGCAGTGGTGGCGCATGACCTGCGTTACGACGGCAAAACTAACCAGCAACTGGTGCGCGAGATGATAGCGCTGGGCGACAAAATCGAACTGCATACCTTCGGTAAGTTCTCGCCGTTCACCGCTGGTAACGTTGTCAATCACGGCTTTGAAACCGACAAACGTAAGTTAATGAGCGCGCTCAATCAGATGGATGCGCTGGTGTTCAGTTCTCGCGTCGATAACTACCCGCTGATTTTGTGTGAGGCGCTATCGATTGGCGTGCCGGTGATTGCCACCCATAGCGATGCGGCGCGGGAAGTGCTGCAAAAATCCGGCGGTAAAACCGTCAGCGAAGAAGACGTGCTGAAACTGGTGCAGTTAAGCAAACCGGAAATCGCGCAGGCGATATTTGGTACCACGCTGGCTGAGTTCAGCCAACGCAGCCGCGCCGCCTACAGTGGACAACAGATGCTGGAGGAGTATGTCAACTTCTATCAGAATCTGTAGCTACCTGCTGCTGCCGCTGATTTACCTGCTGGTTAACGTCAAAATCGCCCAGCTTGGCGAAAGTTTCCCCATCACCATCGTCACTTTTTTACCTGTCTTGTTACTGCTGTTTTTAGAGCGCATCAGCGTTAAAAAATTGATGATTGCCTTAGGGATTGGTGCGGGACTCACGGCGTTTAACTACCTGTTTGGTCAGTCGCTGGATGCCAGTAAATACGTCACTTCAACTATGCTGTTTGTCTATATTGTGATCATTATTGGCATGGTGTGGAGTATTCGTTTTAAAACAATTTCGCCACACAACCATCGCAAGATATTACGTTTCTTTTATCTGGTGGTCGGGCTGGTGGTGGCGCTGGCGGCGGTGGAGATGGCGCAAATTATCCTCACCGGCGGCAGTAGTATTATGGAGTCGATTTCGAAATATCTGATTTACAGCAACAGCTATGTGCTGAATTTCATTAAATTCGGCGGCAAGCGCACAACAGCACTTTATTTCGAACCGGCATTTTTCGCTCTGGCATTAATCTCAATTTGGCTCAGTATCAAACAGTTTGGTATCAAAACGCCTAAAACCGATGCTATGATTCTCGCAGGGATAATATTATCCGGATCGTTTTCAGGGGTTATGACCTTTATCCTGTTTTATTTGTTGGAGTGGGCGTTTCAATATCTGAATAAAGAGGCGATTAAGAAAAAGTTACCGTTAGCATTGATTTCTCTGGCTGTATTCCTGGTTGGTGTGGTAATCGCGTTTCCTTATATTTCCACCCGCTTGGGCGATTTAGGTACGGAAGGATCGTCATCGTATTATCGTATTGTCGGTCCACTGGTGATGGTCGGTTATTCTTTGAGCCATATTGACGGTGTAGTCAGATTTGGCTCACTTTATGAATATGTCGCATCATTCGGAATATTTAACGGTGCGGATGTCGGAAAAACCATAGACAATGGTTTGTATCTGCTGATTATTTATTTTTCCTGGTTCGCGGTGTTTTTATCACTGTGGTACATGGGGAAAGTGATAAAAATGATGATCAACGCTTTTGGTGATAACCGCAATTTTCGCGTGCAATTATATCTTTTCACTCCGGTATCGCTGTTTTTTACCGGTTCGATATTTAGCCCGGAATATGCATTTTTAATCGTCTGTCCGTTTATTTTGCGAAAAGCGTTAAATATACACCCTAAATAATTCGAGTTGCAGGAAGTTGGTGACGCAGCGAATCCCCAGGAGCGTACACGAGTACGTGACTGGGGTGAGCGAGGAAAACCAACGCACATGCAGCTTGAAGTATGACGGGTATTACGAGGTAAGAACATGTTGCTTAGCATAATCACTGTCGCGTTTCGTAACCTCGAAGGGATAGTCAAAACACACGCCTCGCTGGCGCATCTGGCGCAGGCTGACGATATCAGCTTCGAATGGATTGTTGTCGATGGCGGTTCCAACGACGGTACCCGTGAGTACCTGGAAAATCTCAATGGTATCTATAACCTACGCTTTGTTAGCGAGCCAGATAACGGTATCTACGACGCCATGAACAAAGGCATTGCGATGGCACAAGGCAAGTTTGCGCTGTTTCTCAACTCGGGCGATATTTTTCATCAGGATGCCGCAAATTTTGTCCGTAGATTAAAAATGCAAAAAGATAACGTGATGATTACCGGCGATGCGCTGCTGGATTTTGGCGACGGGCATAAAATTAAACGTAGCGCCAAACCTGGCTGGTATATTTATCACAGCCTGCCCGCCAGTCATCAGGCGATATTTTTCCCGGTATCCGGCTTGAAAAAATGGCGTTATGACCTGGAGTATAAAGTTTCTTCCGATTATGCGCTGGCGGCCAAAATGTATAAAGCCGGTTATGCATTTAAAAAACTCAATGGCCTGGTGTCTGAATTTTCTATGGGTGGAGTATCTACCACCAATAATATGGAATTGTGTGCTGACGCGAAAAAAGTCCAACGGCAAATATTACATGTGCCTGGCTTCTGGGCAGAATTATCCTGGCATTTACGCCAGCGCACGACGGGTAAGACTAAAGCCTTATATAACAAAGTCTGAATATAAGGAATACCAATGCAAGATTTAAGTGGTTTCTCGGTGCCGAAAGGGTTCCGGGGCGGCAACGCTATTAAAGTGCAGTTATGGTGGGCAGTACAGGCAACATTATTTGCCTGGTCGCCACAAGTATTGTATCGCTGGCGGGCATTTTTATTACGTTTATTTGGCGCAAAAATAGGAAAAAACGTAGTTATTCGTCCGTCAGTAAAAATTACCTATCCGTGGAAATTAACCTTAGGTGATTACGCGTGGGTCGGCGATGACGTCAATTTATATACCCTCGGTGAAATAACCATTGGCGCACATTCGGTGATATCGCAAAAAAGTTATTTATGCACCGGGAGCCACGACCATGCAAGTCGACATTTCACCATAAACGCCACGCCCATTGTGATTGGTGAGAAATGCTGGCTGGCAACCGATGTTTTTGTTGCTCCTGGCGTCACGATCGGCGACGGCACCGTCGTGGGTGCGCGAAGCAGTGTTTTTAAATCGCTTCCGGCAAATAGAGTTTGCCGGGGGAATCCCGCAGTGGTGATACGCGAACGCGTTGAAACTGAATAAATTCAAAAAATACAGAGGAATAAGACATGTCAAAAGTCGCTCTCATCACCGGTGTAACCGGACAAGACGGTTCTTACCTGGCAGAGTTTCTGCTGGAAAAAGGTTACGAGGTGCATGGTATTAAGCGTCGTGCATCTTCATTCAACACCGAGCGCGTGGATCATATTTATCAGGATCCGCATACCTGTAACCCGAAATTCCATCTGCATTATGGCGACCTGAGTGATACCTCCAACCTGACGCGTATTTTGCGTGAAGTGCAGCCGGATGAAGTGTACAACCTGGGGGCAATGAGCCACGTTGCGGTTTCTTTTGAGTCACCGGAATATACCGCAGACGTTGATGCGATGGGCACACTGCGTCTGCTGGAGGCGATCCGCTTCCTTGGTCTGGAAAAGAAAACCCGTTTCTATCAGGCTTCCACTTCTGAACTGTACGGTCTGGTGCAGGAAATTCCGCAGAAAGAAACCACGCCGTTCTATCCGCGATCTCCGTATGCGGTCGCCAAACTTTATGCCTACTGGATCACCGTTAACTACCGCGAATCCTACGGCATGTACGCCTGTAACGGCATTCTCTTCAACCATGAATCCCCGCGCCGTGGCGAAACCTTCGTTACCCGCAAAATCACCCGCGCAATCGCCAATATCGCTCAAGGGCTGGAGTCGTGCCTGTACCTCGGCAATATGGATTCCCTGCGTGACTGGGGCCACGCCAAAGACTACGTAAAAATGCAGTGGATGATGCTGCAACAGGAACAGCCAGAAGATTTCGTTATTGCCACCGGCGTTCAGTACTCCGTGCGTCAGTTCGTGGAAATGGCGGCAGCACAGCTGGGCATCAAACTGCGCTTTGAAGGCACGGGCGTTGAAGAGAAGGGCATTGTGGTTTCCGTCACCGGGCATGACGCGCCGGGCGTTAAACCGGGCGATGTGATTATCGCCGTTGACCCGCGTTACTTCCGTCCTGCTGAAGTAGAAACGCTGCTCGGCGACCCAACCAAAGCGCACGAAAAACTGGGCTGGAAACCGGAAATCACCCTCAGAGAGATGGTATCTGAAATGGTGGCTAATGACCTCGAAGCGGCGAAAAAACACTCTCTGCTGAAATCTCACGGCTACGACGTGGCGATCGCGCTGGAGTCATAAGCATGAGTAAACAACGTATTTTTATCGCTGGCCATCGCGGGATGGTCGGTTCTGCCATCAAGCGACAGCTCGAACAGCGCGGTGATGTGGAACTGGTATTACGCACCCGCGACGAACTGAACCTGCTGGACAGCCGCGCGGTGCATGATTTCTTTGCCAGCGAGCGCATTGACCAGGTCTATCTGGCGGCGGCGAAAGTGGGCGGGATTGTCGCCAACAACACGTATCCGGCGGATTTCATCTACCAGAATATGATGATTGAGAGCAACATCATTCACGCTGCGCATCAGAACGACGTCAACAAACTGCTGTTTCTCGGATCGTCCTGCATCTACCCAAAACTGGCAAAACAGCCGATGGCAGAAAGCGAGCTGTTACAGGGCACGCTGGAGCCGACCAACGAGCCATACGCCATTGCCAAAATCGCCGGGATCAAACTGTGCGAATCTTACAACCGCCAGTATGGACGCGATTACCGCTCTGTCATGCCGACCAACCTGTACGGGCCGCACGACAACTTCCATCCGAATAATTCGCATGTGATCCCCGCATTGCTGCGCCGCTTCCACGAGGCGACGGCACAGAATGCACCGGACGTGGTGGTGTGGGGCAGCGGTACGCCGATGCGCGAATTTCTGCATGTCGATGATATGGCGGCGGCAAGCATTCATGTCATGGAGCTGGCGCACGAAGTCTGGCAGGAGAACACCCAGCCGATGCTGTCGCACATTAACGTCGGCACGGGTGTTGACTGCACTATCCGCGAGCTGGCGCAAACCATCGCCAAAGTGGTGGGTTACAAAGGTCGGGTGGTTTTCGATGCCAGCAAACCGGATGGTACGCCGCGCAAACTGCTGGATGTGACGCGCCTGCATCAGCTTGGCTGGTATCACGAAATCTCACTGGAAGCGGGGCTTGCCAGCACTTACCAGTGGTTCCTTGAGAATCAAGACCGCTTTCGGGGGTAATGATGTTTTTACGTCAGGAAGACTTTGCCACGGTAGTGCGCTCCACACCGCTTGTCTCTCTCGACTTTATTGTCGAGAACAGTCGCGGCGAGTTTCTGCTTGGCAAAAGAACCAACCGCCCGGCGCAGGGTTACTGGTTTGTGCCGGGAGGGCGCGTGCAGAAAGACGAAACGCTGGAAGCCGCATTTGAGCGGCTGACGCTTGCGGAACTGGGGCTGCGTCTGCCGATAACAGCAGGCCAGTTTTACGGTGTCTGGCAGCACTTTTATGACGATAACTTCTCCGGCACGGATTTCACCACTCACTATGTGGTGCTCGGTTTTCGCTTCAGAGTCGCGGAAGAAGAACTGTTACTGCCGGATGAGCAGCATGACGATTACCGCTGGCTGACGCCGGACGCACTGCTCGCCAGTGACAATGTTCACGCTAACAGCCGCGCCTATTTTCTCGCTGAGAAGCGTGCCGGAGTACCCGGATTATGAAAATACTGGTCTACGGCATTAACTACTCGCCGGAGTTAACCGGCATCGGCAAATACACCGGCGAGATGGTGGAATGGTTGGCAGCACAAGGTCATGAGGTGCGGGTCATTACCGCACCGCCGTACTACCCGCAGTGGCAGGTGGGCGAGAACTATTCCGCATGGTGGTACAAACGAGAAGAGGGGGCCGCCACGGTGTGGCGCTGCCCGCTGTATGTGCCAAAACAGCCGAGCACCCTGAAACGCCTGTTACATCTCGGCAGCTTTGCCGCCAGCAGTTTTTTTCCCCTGATGGCGCAACGTCGCTGGAAGCCGGATCGCATTATCGGCGTAGTACCAACGCTGTTTTGCACGCCGGGAATGCGCCTGCTGGCGAAACTCTCTGGTGCGCGTACTGTGTTGCATATTCAGGATTACGAAGTGGATGCCATGCTGGGGCTGGGCCTTGCCGGAAAAGGTAAAGGCGGCAAAGTGGCACAGCTGGCGACAGCCTTCGAACGTAGCGGACTGCATAACGTCGATAACGTCTCCACGATTTCGCGTTCGATGATGAATAAAGCCGTTGAAAAAGGCGTGGCGGCGGAAAACGTCATCTTCTTCCCCAACTGGTCGGAAATTGCCCGTTTTCAACATGTTGCAGACGCCGATGTTGACGCCCTTCGTAACCAACTTGGCCTGCCGGATAACAAAAAAATCATTCTTTACTCCGGCAATATTGGTGAAAAGCAGGGGCTGGAAAACGTTATTGAAGCTGCCGATCGCCTGCGCGATGAACCGCTGATTTTTGCCATTGTCGGGCAGGGCGGCGGCAAAGCGCGGCTGGAAAAAATGGCGCAGCAGCGCGGACTGCGCAATATGCAATTTTTCCCGCTGCAATCGTATGACGCCTTGCCTGCACTGCTGAAGATGGGCGATTGCCATCTGGTGGTGCAAAAACGCGGCGCGGCAGATGCCGTATTGCCGTCGAAACTGACCAATATTCTGGCGGTAGGCGGTAACGCGGTGATTACTGCAGAAGCCCACACCGAACTGGGGCAGCTTTGCGAAACCTTTCCGGGCATTGCGGTTTGCGTAGAGCCGGAATCGGTCGAGGCGCTGGTGGCGGGGATTCGTCAGGCGCTCCTGCTGCCCAAACACAACACGGTGGCACGTGAATATGCCGAACGCACGCTCGATAAAGAGAACGTGTTACGTCAATTTATACATGATATTCGGGGATAATTATGTCGCAGTCGAAACTCTATCCAGTTGTGATGGCAGGTGGCTCCGGTAGCCGCTTATGGCCGCTTTCCCGCGTACTTTATCCCAAGCAGTTTTTATGCCTGAAAGGCGATCTTACCATGCTGCAAACCACCATCTGCCGCCTGAACGGCGTGGAGTGCGAAAGCCCGGTGGTGATTTGCAATGAGCAGCACCGCTTTATTGTCGCGGAACAGCTGCGTCAACTGAACAAACTCACCGAGAACATTATTCTCGAACCGGCAGGGCGTAACACTGCACCTGCCATTGCGTTGGCGGCGCTGGCGGCAAAACGTCATAGCCCGGAGAGCGACCCGTTAATGTTGGTCCTGGCGGCAGATCATGTGATTGCCGACGAAGACGCGTTCCGCGCCGCCGTGCGTAATGCCATGCCGTATGCCGAAGCGGGCAAGCTGGTGACCTTCGGCATTGTGCCGGATCTACCTGAAACCGGATATGGCTATATTCGTCGCGGTGAAGTGTCGGCGGGTGAGCAGGATACGGTGGCCTTTGAAGTGGCGCAGTTTGTCGAAAAACCGAATCTGGAAACCGCTCAGGCCTATGTGGCAAGCGGCGAATATTACTGGAACAGCGGTATGTTCCTGTTCCGCGCCGGACGTTATCTCGAAGAACTGAAAAAATATCGCCCGGATATTCTCGATGCCTGTGAAAAGGCGATGAGTGCCGTCGATCCGGATCTCGATTTTATTCGTGTGGATGAAGAGGCGTTTCTCGCTTGCCCGGAAGAGTCGGTGGATTACGCGGTCATGGAACGTACGGCAGATGCCGTTGTGGTGCCGATGGATGCGGGCTGGAGCGATGTCGGTTCCTGGTCCTCTTTATGGGAGATCAGCGCCCACACCGCGGAAGGCAATGTTTGCCACGGCGATGTGATTAATCACAAAACCGAAAACAGCTACGTGTATGCCGAATCTGGCCTGGTCACCACCGTCGGGGTGAAAGATCTGGTAGTGGTGCAGACCAAAGACGCGGTGCTGATTGCAGACCGTAACGCGGTGCAGGATGTGAAAAAAGTGGTCGAGCAGATCAAAGCCGATGGTCGCCATGAGCATCGGGTGCATCGCGAAGTGTATCGCCCGTGGGGCAAATATGACTCTATCGACGCGGGCGACCGCTACCAGGTGAAACGCATCACCGTGAAACCGGGCGAGGGCTTGTCGGTACAGATGCACCATCACCGCGCGGAACACTGGGTAGTGGTCGCGGGAACGGCAAAAGTCACCATTGACGGTGATATCAAACTGCTTGGTGAAAACGAGTCCATTTATATTCCGCTGGGGGCAAAACACTGCCTGGAAAACCCGGGGAAAATTCCCCTCGATTTAATTGAAGTGCGCTCCGGCTCTTATCTCGAAGAGGATGATGTGGTGCGCTTCGCGGATCGCTACGGACGGGTGTAGTAGTTGAATAATCAACCGGAATAAATCTCCGGTAAATAACGACAAAAACAAAATTGGCCGCTTCGGTCAGGGCCAACTATTGCCTGAAAAAGGGTAACGATATGAAAAAATTAACCTGCTTTAAAGCCTATGATATTCGCGGGAAATTAGGCGAAGAACTGAATGAAGATATTGCCTGGCGCATTGGTCGCGCTTATGGCGAATTTCTCAAACCGAAAACCATTGTGTTAGGCGGTGATGTCCGCCTCACCAGCGAAACCTTAAAACTGGCGCTGGCGAAAGGTTTACAGGATGCGGGCGTCGATGTGCTGGATATTGGCATGTCCGGCACCGAAGAGATCTATTTCGCCACGTTCCATCTCGGCGTGGCTGGCGGCATCGAAGTTACCGCCAGCCATAACCCGATGGATTACAACGGCATGAAGCTGGTGCGCGAAGGGGCTCGCCCGATCAGCGGTGATACCGGACTGCGCGACGTCCAGCGTCTGGCAGAAGCCAACGATTTTCCTCCCGTCGATGAAACCAAACGCGGTCGCTATCAGCAAATCAATCTGCGTGACGCTTACGTTGATCATCTGTTCGGTTATATCAACGTCAAAAACCTTACGCCGCTCAAGCTGGTGATCAACTCCGGGAACGGTGCGGCGGGTCCGGTGGTGGACGCCATCG
Organism: Escherichia sp. MOD1-EC5189; assembly: GCF_002966045.1. Classification (NCBI taxonomy): domain Bacteria; kingdom Pseudomonadati; phylum Pseudomonadota; class Gammaproteobacteria; order Enterobacterales; family Enterobacteriaceae; genus Escherichia; species Escherichia sp. MOD1-EC5189. Next base: position 17,589 of record NZ_PTRX01000007.1, read on the forward strand.
AAGCCCGCTTTAAAGCCCTCGGCGCACCCGTGGAATTGATCAAAGTGCACAACACGCCGGACGGCAATTTCCCCAACGGTATTCCTAACCCGCTGCTGCCGGAATGCCGCGACGACACCCGCAATGCGGTCATTAAACACGGCGCGGATATGGGTATTGCTTTTGATGGCGATTTTGACCGCTGTTTCCTGTTTGACGAAAAAGGACAGTTTATCGAGGGCTACTACATTGTCGGCCTGCTGGCAGAAGCGTTCCTCGAAAAAAATCCCGGCGCGAAGATCATCCACGATCCGCGTCTTTCCTGGAACACCGTTGATGTAGTGACTGCCGCAGGCGGCACCCCGGTGATGTCGAAAACCGGACACGCCTTTATTAAAGAACGTATGCGCAAGGAAGACGCCATCTATGGTGGCGAAATGAGCGCCCACCATTACTTCCGTGATTTCGCTTACTGCGACAGCGGCATGATCCCGTGGCTGCTGGTCGCCGAACTGGTGTGCCTGAAAGAGAAAACGCTGGGCGAACTGGTGCGCGACCGCATGGCGGCGTTCCCGGCAAGCGGTGAGATCAACAGCAAACTGGCGCAACCCGTTGAGGCGATTAACCGCGTCGAACAGCATTTTAGCCGCGAGGCACTGGCGGTGGATCGCACCGATGGCATCAGCATGACCTTTGCCGACTGGCGCTTTAACCTGCGCTCCTCCAACACCGAACCGGTGGTGCGCCTGAATGTGGAATCGCGCGGCGATGTGCCACTGATGGAAGCGCGAACGCGAACTCTGCTGACGTTGCTGAACGAGTAATGTCGGATCTTCCCTTACCCCATTGCGGGTAAGGGGCTAATAACAGGAACAACGATGACAAATCTAAAAAAGCGCGAGCGAGCGAAAACCAATGCATCGTTAATCTCTATGGTGCAACGCTTTTCAGATATCACCATCATGTTTGCCGGGCTATGGCTGGTTTGCGAAGTCAGCGGACTGTCATTCCTCTACATGCACCTGTTGGTGGCGCTGATTACGCTGGTGGTGTTCCAGATGCTGGGCGGTATCACCGATTTTTATCGCTCATGGCGCGGTGTTCGGGCAACGACAGAATTTGCCCTGCTGCTGCAAAACTGGACCTTAAGCGTGATTTTTAGCGCCGGACTGGTGGCGTTCAACAATGATTTCGACACGCAACTGAAAATCTGGCTGGCGTGGTATGGGCTGACCAGCATCGGACTGGTGGTTTGCCGTTCGTGTATTCGCATTGGGGCGGGCTGGCTGCGTAATCATGGCTATAACAAGCGCATGATCGCCGTAGCGGGGGATTTAGCTGCCGGGCAAATGCTGATGGAGAGCTTCCGTAATCAGCCGTGGTTAGGGTTTGAAGTGGTGGGCGTTTACCACGACCCAAAACCGGGCGGCGTTTCTAACGACTGGGCGGGCAATCTGCAACAGCTGGTCGAGGATGCAAAAGCGGGCAAAATTCACAACGTCTATATCGCGATGCAAATGTGCGACGGCGCACGAGTGAAAAAACTGGTCCATCAACTGGCGGACACCACCTGTTCGGTGCTGCTGATCCCCGACGTCTTTACCTTCAACATTCTCCATTCACGCCTCGAAGAGATGAACGGCGTTCCGGTGGTGCCGCTGTACGACACGCCGCTTTCCGGGGTTAACCGCCTGATAAAACGTGCGGAAGACATTGTGCTGGCAACGCTGATCTTGCTGCTGATCTCCCCGGTGCTGTGCTGTATTGCGCTGGCGGTGAAACTCAGTTCACCAGGGCCGGTTATTTTCCGCCAGACTCGCTACGGCATGGATGGCAAGCCGATCAAAGTGTGGAAGTTCCGTTCCATGAAAGTGATGGAGAACGACAAAGTGGTGACCCAGGCGACGCAGAACGATCCGCGCGTCACCAAAGTGGGAAACTTTCTGCGCCGCACCTCGCTGGATGAATTGCCGCAGTTTATCAATGTGCTGACCGGGGGGATGTCGATTGTGGGCCCACGTCCGCACGCGGTGGCGCATAACGAACAATATCGCCAGCTCATTGAAGGCTACATGCTGCGCCACAAAGTGAAACCGGGCATTACCGGTTGGGCGCAGATTAACGGCTGGCGCGGCGAAACCGACACGCTGGAGAAAATGGAAAAACGCGTCGAGTTCGACCTAGAGTACATCCGCGAATGGAGCGTCTGGTTCGATATCAAAATCGTTTTCCTGACGGTATTCAAAGGCTTCGTTAACAAAGCGGCATATTGATATGAGCTTACGTGAAAAAACCATTAGCGGCGCGAAGTGGTCGGCGATTGCTACGGTGATCATCATCGGCCTCGGGCTAGTGCAGATGACCGTGCTGGCGCGGATTATCGACAACCACCAGTTCGGTTTGCTTACCGTTTCGCTGGTGATTATCGCGCTGGCAGACACGCTTTCTGACTTCGGTATCGCTAACTCGATTATTCAGCGAAAAGAAATCAGCCATCTTGAACTCACCACGCTGTACTGGTTGAACGTCGGGCTGGGGATCGTGGTGTGCGTGGCGGTGTTTTTGTTGAGTGATGCCATTGGTGACGTGCTGAATAACCCGGATCTGGCGCCGTTGATTAAAACATTGTCGCTGGCGTTTGTGGTGATCCCCCACGGGCAACAGTTCCGCGCGTTGATGCAAAAGGAGCTGGAGTTCAACAAAATCGGCATGATCGAAACCAGCGCGGTGCTGGCGGGCTTTACTTTTACGGTGGTTAGCGCCCATTTCTGGCCGCTGGCGATGACCGCGATCCTCGGTTATCTGGTCAATAGTGCGGTGAGAACGCTGCTGTTTGGCTACTTTGGCCGCAAAATTTATCGCCCCGGTCTACATTTCTCGCTGGCGTCGGTGGCACCGAACTTACGCTTTGGTGCATGGCTGACGGCGGACAGCATCATCAACTATCTCAACACCAACCTTTCAACGCTGGTGCTGGCGCGTATTCTCGGCGCGGGCGTGGCAGGGGGCTACAACCTGGCTTACAACGTGGCCGTTGTGCCGCCGATGAAGCTGAACCCCATCATCACCCGCGTGTTATTTCCGGCATTCGCCAAAATTCAGGACGACACCGAAAAGCTACGCGTTAACTTCTACAAGCTGCTGTCGGTGGTGGGGATTATCAATTTTCCGGCGCTGCTGGGGCTGATGGTGGTGTCGAATAACTTTGTACCGCTGGTCTTTGGTGAGAAGTGGAACAGCATAATTCCGGTGCTGCAGTTGCTGTGTATTGTGGGGCTACTGCGCTCAGTGGGTAACCCGATTGGCTCGCTGCTGATGGCGAAAGCGCGGGTGGATATCAGCTTTAAATTCAACGTATTCAAAACCTTTCTGTTTATTCCGGCGATTGTTATTGGTGGGCAGATGGCGGGTGCAATCGGCGTCACGCTTGGTTTCCTGCTGGTGCAGATTATCAACACCATTCTGAGTTATTTCGTGATGATTAAACCGGTGCTCGGTTCCAGTTATCGCCAGTACATCCTGAGTTTATGGCTGCCGTTTTATCTCTCGCTGCCGACGCTGGTGGTTAGTTATGCGCTGGGCATTGTGCTGAAAGGGCAACTGGTGCTGGGGATGCTGCTGGCGGTGCAAATTATCGCAGGCGTGCTGGCGTTTGTGGTGATGATCGTGTTGTCGCGCCATCCGCTGGTGGTGGAAGTGAAGCGTCAGTTTTGTCGCAGCGAAAAAATGAAAATGCTTTTGCGGGCCGGGTGAATGGTTGTTTTCGGTTCCGGCAATAGTTGCCGGATGCGGCGTGAACGCCTTATCCGGCCTACGGCTCTGTGCTCGGGTCTTGTAGGTCTGATAAGACGCGTCAGCGTCGCATCAGGCACTGAATGCCGGATGCTGAATAAACGCCTTATCCGGCCTACGGTTCTGTGCTCGGGACTTGTAGGCCTGATAAGACGCGCCAGCGTCGCATCAGGCACTGAATGCCGGATGCGGCGTGAACGCCTTATCCGTCCTACGGTTCTGTGCTCGGACCTTGTAGGCCTGATAAGACGCGCCAGGCAAAAAGCGGCAACGAACACAACAAACACAGCCTCACCTGGCATCAAATTTATGAGGAAAAAATGAAATTACTGATTCTGGGCAACCACACTTGCGGCAATCGCGGCGACAGCGCCATCTTGCGCGGCTTACTTGATGCCATCAACATCCTCAATCCACACGCCGAAGTGGACGTAATGAGCCGCTATCCGGTCAGTTCTTCCTGGCTGCTCAACCGCCCGGTAATGGGCGATCCGCTGTTCCTGCAAATGAAACAACACAACAGCGCTGCGGGCGTTGTCGGGCGCGTAAAAAAAGTCCTCCGTCGCCGCTACCAGCACCAGGTATTGCTCTCACGCGTCACCGACACCGGCAAGCTGCGTAATATCGCCATTGCCCAGGGATTCACTGACTTTGTGCGCCTGCTGTCAGGTTACGATGCCATTATCCAGGTCGGCGGATCGTTTTTTGTCGATCTCTACGGCGTGCCGCAGTTTGAACATGCGCTTTGCACGTTTATGGCGAAAAAGCCGCTGTTTATGATTGGTCACAGCGTCGGCCCGTTCCAGGATGAGCAATTTAACCAACTGGCAAACTACGTATTCGGGCACTGCGACGCGCTGATCCTGCGCGAATCGGTCAGCCTGGATCTAATGAAACGCAGCAATATCACTACCGCAAAAGTTGAACATGGCGTCGATACCGCGTGGCTGGTCGATCACCACACCGAAGACTTCACCGCCAGCTATGCTGTTCAACACTGGCTGGACGTAGCCGCACAGCAGAAAACGGTGGCCATTACCCTGCGCGAACTGGCACCGTTCGACAAACGCCTAGGCACCACTCAACAAGCGTATGAAAAAGCCTTTGCCGGGGTGGTCAATCGCATTCTCGATGAAGGGTATCAGGTGATTGCGCTCTCCACCTGTACGGGCATCGACAGTTATAACAAAGACGACCGCATGGTGGCGCTCAACCTGCGTCAGCACATCAGCGATCCTGCCCGTTATCACGTGGTGATGGATGAGCTCAATGATCTGGAAATGGGCAAAATCCTCGGTGCCTGTGAACTCACCGTCGGTACGCGCCTGCACTCTGCCATTATCTCGATGAATTTTGCTACTCCGGCAATTGCCATCAACTACGAACATAAATCCGCCGGGATTATGCAACAACTGGGGCTGCCAGAGATGGCGATTGATATTCGCCATTTACTGGACGGCAGCCTGCAAGCGATGGTTGCGGATACCTTAGGCCAACTTCCGGCGCTGAACGCGCGACTTAACGAAGCCGTCAGTCGTGAGCGTCAGACGGGAATGCGGATGGTGCAGTCTGTGCTTGAGCGCATCGGGGAGGCGAAATGAAGGTCGGCTTCTTCTTATTGAAATTTCCGCTGTCGTCGGAAACCTTCGTTCTCAACCAAATCACTGCGTTTATTGATATGGGCTTTGAGGTGGAGATTGTCGCGCTGCAAAAAGGCGATACGCAAAACACCCACGCGGCATGGACGAAATATAACCTTGCCGCCAGAACTCGCTGGTTACAGGACGAACCACAAGGCAAAGTGGCGAAACTGCGCCACCGCGCCAGCCAGACCTTACGCGGCATTCATCGTAAAAATACCTGGCAGGCGCTCAACCTCAAACGCTATGGTGCTGAGTCGCGGAACCTGATTTTGTCTGCCATTTGCGGCCAGGTCGCAACACCGTTTCATGCTGATGTGTTTATCGCACATTTTGGCCCTGCGGGGGTAACCGCAGCAAAACTACGGGAACTGGGTGTCATTCGCGGCAAAATCGCCACTATCTTCCACGGTATTGATATCTCCAGTCGGGAAGTGCTCAACCATTACACTCCCGAATATCAACAACTGTTCCGCCGCGGCGATCTGATGCTACCAATAAGCGATCTGTGGGCAGGAAGGCTGCAAAAAATGGGCTGCCCGAGGGAAAAAATTGCCGTATCGCGCATGGGTGTAGACATGACGCGCTTTAGCCCGCGTCCGGTGAAAGCGCCCGCAACACCGCTGGAAATCATTTCCGTCGCACGCTTAACCGAGAAAAAAGGCTTGCACGTGGCGATCGAAGCCTGCCGTCAGTTGAAAGAGCAGGGCGTGGCATTTCGTTATCGCATCCTCGGCATTGGCCCGTGGGAACGACGCCTGCGCACCCTCATAGAACAATATCAACTGGAAGATGTTGTAGAGATGCCGGGCTTTAAACCGAGCCACGAAGTGAAGGCGATGCTCGACGACGCGGATGTCTTCCTGTTGCCTTCGGTAACGGGTGCTGACGGTGATATGGAAGGTATTCCGGTGGCGCTAATGGAAGCAATGGCGGTCGGCATTCCGGTGGTTTCTACTCTGCATAGCGGAATTCCGGAACTGGTGGAGGCCGATAAATCCGGCTGGCTGGTGCCTGAGAACGATGCTCGCGCACTGGCGCAGCGACTGGTGGCGTTTAGCCAACTGGATACCGACGAACTTACTACGGTTGTCAAACGTGCGCGCGAAAAAGTCGAACACGATTTTAACCAGCAGGTGATTAACCGAGAACTCGCCAGCTTGTTGCAGGCTTTATAGAGGAGAACGCATGCCATTTAAAAAACTCTCCCGACGCGCCTTCCTGACGGCAAGCTCGGTGCTTGCCTTCCTCCATACCCCTTTCGCTCGCGCGCTTCCCGCCCGACAACGCGTTAATATTAACGACTACAACCCACACGACTGGATCGCCTCATTTAAACAAGCCTTCAGCGAAGGGCAAACGGTCGTCGTGCCTGGTGGATTGGTTTGCGACAATATCAACACCGGCATCTTCATTCCTGCAGGTAAAACGTTACACATCCTTGGAAGCCTGCGCGGCAACGGCAGAGGGCGATTTGTCTTACAGGACGGCAGCCAGGTGACAGGGGAGAAGGGCGGCAGTATGCATAACATCACCCTGGATGTGCGCGGCTCTGACTGCACCATTAAAGGGCTGGCGATGAGCGGCTTTGGCCCGGTAACGCAGATTTATATTGGCGGCAAAAACAAACGGGTCATGCGCAACCTGATCATCGATAACCTCACCGTTAGCCACGCTAACTACGCTATCTTACGCCAGGGATTTCATAACCAGATTATCGGTGCCAACATCACCAACTGTAAGTTCAGCGACCTCCAGGGCGACGCCATTGAATGGAATGTGGCGATTAACGACCGTGATATTTTGATCTCCGACCATCTCATCGAGCGCATCAACTGTACCAACGGCAAAATCAACTGGGGCATCGGTATAGGCCTTGCGGGGAGTACTTACGATAACAACTACCCGGAAGACCAGGCAGTGAAAAACTTTGTCGTGGCTAATATCACGGGATCGGATTGTCGGCAGTTGATCCATGTTGAAAATGGTAAACATTTTGTTATTCGTAATATCAAAGCCCGCAATATCACGCCGGATTTCAGTAAGAAAGCAGGCATTGATAACGCGACAGTTGCTATTTACGGTTGTGACAATTTCGTGATTGATAATATTGAAATGATTAATAGCGCCGGGATGTTAATCGGTTATGGGGTAATTAAAGGCAAATATCTCTCAATACCGCAAAATTTCCGAGTGAATAATATTCAACTGGATAATACTCATCTTGCTTATAAATTGCGCGGCATCCAAATCTCCGCCGGGAATGCCGTTTCCTTTGTGGCACTGACTAACATTGCGATGAAGCGTGCGTCATTGGAGCTGCACAACAAGCCGCAACACCTTTTTATGCGCAATATCAAGGTGATGCAGGAATCCTCTGTTGGACCCGCATTGAGCATGAACTTCGACATGCGCAAAGACGTTCGTGGCGTCTTTATGGCGAAAAAAGAAACACTGCTGTCTCTTGCAAATGTTCATGCGGTGAATGAAAAAGGGCAAAACTCCGTCGATATCGACAGGGTTAATCACCATATTGTTAATGTGGAAAAGATTAACTTTAGATTGCCGGAACGGAGGGAGTAGATTTGCGACCATTCATAAACTTACTGGATATAATGTTCTAAAAGATTATAATCCTCACACTAACTGTTAAAGCTGGGGCTGGGCAGCATTGACTACTCAGGGAAGGTACTCATCTTTATCTTGTGTTTCTTACGTAACAACCAGACTAAAGTGATTTATGAACGATAACGTTTTGCTCATAGGAGCTTCCGGATTCGTAGGAACCCGACTACTTGAAACGGCAATTGCTGACTTTAATATCAAGAACCTGGACAAACAGCAGAGCCACTTTTATCCAGAAATCACACAGATTGGCGATGTTCGTGATCAACAGGCACTAGACCAGGCGTTAGCCGGTTTTGACACTGTTGTACTACTGGCAGCGGAACACCGCGATGACGTCAGCCCTACTTCTCTCTATTATGACGTTAACGTTCAGGGTACCCGCAATGTGCTGGCGGCCATGGAAAAAAATGGCGTTAAAAATATCATCTTTACCAGTTCCGTTGCTGTTTATGGTTTGAACAAACACAACCCTGACGAAAACCATCCACACGACCCTTTCAACCACTACGGCAAAAGTAAGTGGCAGGCAGAGGAAGTGCTGCGTGAATGGTATAACAAAGCACCAACAGAACGTTCATTAACCATCATCCGTCCTACCGTTATCTTCGGTGAACGCAACCGCGGTAACGTCTATAACTTGCTGAAACAGATCGCTGGCGGCAAGTTTATGATGGTGGGCGCAGGGACTAACTATAAGTCCATGGCTTATGTTGGAAACATTGTTGAGTTTATCAAGTACAAACTGAAGAATGTTGCCGCAGGTTACGAGGTTTATAACTACGTTGATAAGCCAGACCTGAACATGAACCAGTTGGTTGCTGAAGTTGAACAAAGCCTGAACAAAAAGATCCCTTCTATGCACTTGCCTTACCCACTAGGAATGCTGGGTGGATATTGCTTTGATATCCTGAGCAAAATTACGGGCAAAAAATACGCTGTCAGCTCTGTGCGCGTGAAAAAATTCTGTGCAACAACACAGTTTGACGCAACGAAAGTGCATTCTTCAGGTTTTGTGGCACCGTATACGCTGTCGCAAGGTCTGGATCGAACTCTGCAGTATGAATTCGTCCATGCCAAAAAAGACGACATAACGTTTGTTTCTGAGTAATGCAGACGAGTCAGAGAAAAAAGGACCAGGTTGGACTACGATTATTCGGAAAGAGGTACTGATTAAATTATCAGTATGTGGATTTCCGAGTAATCCGAGTAACCCAGATGCTGATGGTGTGTAGTGTTATCGTAAGGTTTAATCAAAGTTATGCGGAACAAAGCTTTGGTATATAGCCATAACGTTTGGCTAACCTATGGCAATAATTTACGCACTATCAGCCACTTAGAGGTAGGAAAATAATGACGAATTTAAAAGCAGTTATACCGGTAGCGGGTCTTGGGATGCATATGTTGCCTGCCACTAAGGCGATACCCAAAGAGATGCTACCGATCGTCGACAAGCCAATGATTCAGTACATTGTTGACGAGATTGTGGCTGCAGGGATCAAAGAAATCCTCCTGGTAACTCACGCGTCCAAGAACGCGGTCGAAAACCACTTCGACACCTCTTATGAATTAGAATCTCTTCTCGAACAACGTGTGAAGCGTCAACTGTTGGCGGAAGTACAGTCCATTTGCCCGCCGGGCGTGACCATTATGAACGTGCGTCAGGGTGAACCTTTAGGTTTAGGCCACTCCATTTTATGTGCACGCCCTGCCATTGGCGACAATCCGTTTGTTGTGGTGTTGCCAGACGTCGTGATCGACGACGCCAGCGCCGACCCGCTGCGCTACAACCTTGCAGCCATGATTGCACGTTTCAACGAAACGGGCCGCAGCCAGGTGCTGGCAAAACGTATGCCGGGTGACCTCTCTGAATACTCCGTCATTCAGACCAAAGAACCACTGGATCGTGAAGGTAAAGTCAGCCGCATTGTTGAATTCATAGAAAAGCCGGATCAGCCGCAGACGCTGGACTCAGACATCATGGCCGTTGGTCGCTATGTGCTTTCTGCCGATATTTGGCCGGAACTGGAACGCACGCAGCCTGGTGCATGGGGGCGTATTCAGCTGACAGATGCCATCGCTGAACTGGCGAAAAAACAATCTGTTGATGCAATGCTGATGACTGGTGACAGCTACGACTGCGGTAAAAAAATGGGCTATATGCAGGCGTTTGTGAAGTATGGACTACGCAATCTGAAAGAAGGGGCGAAGTTCCGCAAAGGGATTGAGAAGCTGTTGAGCGAATAATGGAAATCTGACCGAATGTAACGGTTGATAAGAAAATTATAACGGCGGTGAAGATTCGTGGCGAAAGTAATTTGTTGCGAATATTCCTGCCGTTATTTTATATAAACAATCAGAATAACAACGAGTTAGCAATAGGATTTTAGTCAAAGTTTTCCAGGATTTTCCTTGTTTCCATAGCTGATTGGTAAGACAATTAGTGTTTGAATTTTTCATGTTTAGCGCGAGTGTGTAACGCTCGTCACATCGTAGGCATGTACGCAGTGCTCTGGTAGCTATAAAGCCAGGGGCGGTAGCGTGTGCAAATCTGAGTTAAGGCAGCGATTGTGGGGGCTATAGGTATGTATAGCTGCTCGTTCTGTAGATATGCTTGAACCAGAGCAGCTTCTGACTCAAGCATGTCGTCGCAATAATATTTAATCAACGGGATCGTAAAATGGGTAATATTCTCCAACTTATTGGACGCAATAAAGCATTATTCGGTGATGATGTATCTGAAAATGAAGAAGAATTACAAAGAATTGTCGCTACATCCCGTTTTTTGGTTCTGGGCGCTGCAGGCTCTATCGGGCAGGCTGTTACAAAAGAGATATTTAAACGTAATCCTCAAAAGCTCCATGTTGTCGATATTAGTGAAAATAATATGGTTGAGCTGGTACGAGATATACGTAGCTCTTTCGGTTATATTGATGGGGATTTCCAAACCTTTGCTCTGGATATTGGTTCGGTTGAGTATGACGCATTTATCAAAGCTGATGGAAAATACGATTATGTCCTGAATTTGTCAGCGCTTAAGCATGTTCGCAGTGAAAAAGATCCGTTTACTTTAATGCGTATGATTGAAGTAAACATCCTTAATACAGAGAAAACTATTCAACAATCTATTGCAGCCGGTGTTAAGAAATTTTTCTGTGTTTCTACCGATAAAGCCGCAAACCCTGTGAATATGATGGGGGCTTCCAAGCGTATTATGGAAATGTTCCTGATGCGCAAGAGCGAAGAGATCGCTATTTCTACTGCTCGTTTTGCAAATGTAGCATTTTCAGATGGCTCACTGCTTCATGGTTTTAATCAGCGACTGCAGAAACAACAGCCAATTGTGGCTCCTCACGATATCAAGCGCTATTTTGTGACTCCACAGGAATCTGGTGAGTTGTGTTTGATGTCCTGTATCTTCGGCGAGAATCGTGACATTTTTTTCCCAAAGTTAAATGAGGCGCTGCATCTTATCTCCTTTGCCGATATCGCTGTTTTGTATTTGAAACAGCGTGGCTACGAACCTCATCTCTGTGAGACGGAAGATGAGGCTCGTGTGTTGGCGAAAACTTTGCCAGCGCAGGGAAAGTGGCCATGCCTTTTCACATCCAGCGACACCACTGGTGAAAAAGATTTCGAGGAATTTTTTACCGACAAAGAGGTGCTTGATATGAAGCGCTTTATTAATCTCGGCATTATCAAGAATGATCCACTTTACGATCCCGTGCTTTTAGACCATTTTAAAGAAAAAATTGAGTACATGAGGGCGTCGCTGGAGTGGAGTAAAAAAGACATCGTAAAACTGTTTTTTGAAATGATTCCAGATTTTGGGCATAAAGAAACAGGTAAATATCTTGACAGTAAAATGTAAGTAGGCCTCCTCGTATGAATATCAATTCAATTATCGAATTTGTCCGAGACGTATACAAAACGAATGAGTTTATTCCTTTGCATGCGCCAGTTTTTGATGGCAATGAAAAAAAATATGTATTAGATACACTTGAAAGCACGTTCGTTTCAAGCGTAGGCAAATATGTCGATGACTTTGAGCGCAAGATGGAGGCTTATACTGGAACGGCGAGAGCTGTTGCGACAGTAAATGGTACTGCGGCATTAAGTGCTGCGCTGTATCTAGCTGGGGTGAAGCGCGGCGACTTAGTGGTTACCCAAGCGCTGACTTTTGTTGCAACCTGTAATGCACTTTATCATTTGGGGGCTGAACCTGTATTTATAGATGTTTCGCCTGTCAGTCTCGGTCTTTGCCCTGTTGCGCTGGATAGCTGGCTTTCTGAAAATACCGAGCTGACTGAGCATGGGTGCCAGCATCGTACGACACATCAGATTGTTCGCGCTGTGGTGCCAATGCACACTTTTGGTCATCCTGTTGAAATGGATGAACTTATTGCGGTCTGCAAGAAGTGGCGAATTGTTCTGGTAGAAGATGCGGCAGAAAGCTTGGGTTCCTTTTATAAGGGGCTGCATACTGGTACGCTTGGTGAGTATGGGGCTCTGAGTTTTAATGGAAATAAGATTATCACTACTGGTGGTGGTGGCATGGTTTTTTGTCGCGCGTCTGAGGAAGGTGTGCGAGCGAAGCATGTCACCACAACCGCCAAGGTTCCACATCCATATGAGTTTTACCACGATGAGCCTGGTTTTAACTACCGTATGCCCAACCTGAATGCTGCTCTGGGATGCGGACAAATGGAACGATTGGATATGTTTTTAAAGCAAAAACGCACGCTTGCCCAGCGTTATCAAACATTCTTCGAAGGGTCTGAGTTTAAATTCGTTAAAGAACCTCAATATGCTCAGTCTAATTACTGGCTTAATGCCGTAATCTGTGAAAACTTGGATTCACGTGACGCTATTTTGGCACAAATGAATGAAGCAAAAGTGATGACACGCCCGATATGGAAACTGATGCACCGCTTACCAATGTTTGAGCACGCAATGCGGGATGATCTTAAAAACTCTGAGCAAATTGAGGCTCGCTTGGTCAACTTGCCTAGCTCTCCTGTGGAATAAGTGCGATGACAACAACAACACGCAAGGTCGCAGTTTTTACCGGAACTCGAGCAGAATATGGATTACTCTATTGGTTAATGAAGGACATCCAGAGTGACGAGGAACTGCAACTGCAACTGCTCGTCAGTGGTATGCACCTTTCCCCTGAATTTGGCAATACATGGCAACAGATTGAGCAGGATGGTTTTTCAATTGATGAGAAAATTGAAATTTTGCTCTCCTCTGATTCTCCGGTCGGTATAGCAAAAAGCATGGGGTTGGGGGTTCTGGGGTTTGCTGATGCATTATCCCGGCTGAAACCTGATGTTTTGGTCATTCTTGGCGATCGTTTTGAAGCTCTTGCGGCGGCGCAAACCGCGATGATTCTTCGTATTCCTGTTTTCCATCTACATGGCGGTGAAATTACTGAAGGTGCCTACGATGATGCTATTAGGCACGCCATCACGAAATTGAGTTATTTACACGGTACTTCCACGGAAGAATATAAAAACCGTGTCGTTCAGTTGGGTGAAAATCCGGCTCGTGTTACTAATGTGGGTGCTATTGGGTTAGAGCATCTGAAGCGTAGCAAGTTTATGACGGTCGAAGAGTTATCAACATCATTGAATTTTTCGCTAAAAAAGCCGTATGTACTTGTCACATATCATCCGGTTACTTTAGGTGATGAGCCTGCTGAGGCGAGCTTTACAGCATTGCTGGACGCGCTTGATAAATTTCCCGAGCTTCAGGTTATTCTGACCTACCCGAATGCGGATGATGGCGGCAGAAAAATTATTCCTTTACTTGAAGCCTATGCTGCTAAATCACCTGAACGCGTCAAAGCTATCCCGTCACTTGGACAGGTGCGTTATCTCAGTGCGGTTAAATATGCTTCAGCGGTGGTGGGAAACTCTTCCAGCGGCATAATTGAGGTGCCTGCTCTCGACGTTCCTACGGTAAATATTGGCGTGCGTCAAAAAGGGCGTATTGCCGCGCAAAGCGTACTCAATTGTGATGCTACAACGGAATCTATCACTGCTGCACTAACGAGTGCGATTTCGCGAAGTTACATAAGGGAAGGAGAAAAAATAACCAATCCTTATGGGCAAGGGAATGCGAGTGCTAAGATCATTGAGATGATCAAATCCATGAATTTTGTACCGAGCAAGACATTCTACGACATTAAGTGAAATTATATGACGCTTATTATTGCTGAAGCCGGTGTTAACCACAACGGCGACGAAAAACTGGCTTTTAAACTTGTTGATGTTGCTCATAAAGCAGGTGCTGATATCGTCAAATTTCAGACGTTCAAGGCGAAAAACTTGGTAACAGCTGAAGCAGTACAGGCGGACTATCAGGTTGCGAACACTAAAAAGCAAGAATCACAGTTAGAAATGCTAAGTCGGTTGGAGCTTTCATGGGAAGCTCACCACAAGCTGGTTAGTTATTGTAATAAACTTGGTATCGAATTCCTTTCTACCGCCTTTGATTCCGAGAGCTTGGATTTTCTTGTTAATGAGCTTGGCGTCAAAAGGCTAAAGTTACCTTCAGGTGAATTGACTAACGCGCCTTTGGTACTTGAGCATGCGCGCACTGGTTGCGACATTATTGTCTCAACGGGAATGGCGACATTGGCTGAGATTGAGGCCGCGTTGGGTGTTATTGCTTTCGGATATACAGCGCCTGAAGATGCAGTGCCGAGTATTGAAGCTTTTCAGCGTGCGTACTCCTCTGAGGTTGGTCAAAAAGCGCTAAAGGAAAAGGTTATCATTCTTCATTGCACTACGGAATATCCTGCGCCAGTGGAAGAGATTAATCTACGTGCTATGGATACGTTGCGTCAGGCGTTTGGATTGCCTGTGGGGTATTCCGATCACAGTGAAGGGATAATGATTCCTGTGGCCGCTGTTGCACGTGGTGCGGTTGTGATCGAAAAACACTTCACACTAGATAAAAACATGGAAGGACCGGACCACAAAGCATCGCTGGAGCCCGTTGAACTGGAGGCAATGATTGCCGCTATTCATCAGATAGAAAAAGCGCTAGGGAATAGCATTAAAGCGCCTACTGTGTCAGAAATCAAAAACAAGAGTGTTGCGCGAAAAAGCCTAGTTGCTGCAAAAACTATTATAGCGGGGGAAAGCTTCACACCCGACAATCTGGCAATAAAGCGTCCTGGTACAGGTATGTCTCCTTATTTATATTGGAATTTAATAAATAAAGTTTCTGAAAATGATTATTTGCCGGGGGAGTTGATTAGTGAATGATAATCTTCAGAAAAAACCACTTGTTATTATTGGTGGGGGAGGGCACGCCAGCGTAATTGTTGATATTTTGAAAAGACAGAAGCGAGAGATTGTTGCTATTATTAGCCCTGATGATATCACTCAGCGAAAGGTATATTCAGGAATTGATGTTTTTTCGAATGATAATGAAATCTTTCGTTTCCAACCAAAGGATATTCGCTTAATTAATGGAATTGGGGCCTTACCAGACTCGGAAGTTAGGTATAAAGTTAATTTGTTCTTTGAAAAAATGGGCTATTGTTTTGAAACAATTGTAGCTGATAACGCATATGTGTCACCCTTTGCCTTTTTGGAAGAAGGAGTACAGATATTTCCTGGTGCCATAATTCAACCAGGGACACATATTGGTGCCCATACTATTATTAATACCCGTGTAGTCATTGAGCATGATGTGTCTCTCGGTGCATATAACGTAATCTCTCCTGGGGCTATAATATGTGGGCAGTGTAAAACTGAAGAGCGTGTATTCATTGGTGCAGGTGCAATTGTTATTCAGAATATTGAAATCGGATCAAGAGCCGCAATCATGGCAAACGCATTGGTAGCAGAAAATATACATCCACAACAAAAAGTTTATGCATCACGCGGTATAGTCAGATAATGTTTCAGAAGGTATATAATGAATCAGCAATGGAAAAATGTATTAATCTCACCAGATAGCTCGATACTTGAAGCACTCGAAATTATCAATAACGAAGCATTAAGAGTTGCGTTGGTAGTTAATGAGAATAACACGTTATTAGGAGTCATTACCGATGGTGATATTCGAAGAGGAATTTTGAAAAACCTGCCTCTGACTGCAGAAGTACACCAGGTTATGAATAAAAAACCCGTAACGGCAAGTCCAGTTCTTTCCAAAAAAGAGCTCAATAATCTGATGTCATCGCATGGGATACTGTCTATACCAATAGTCGATAAGGGTATCATTGTGGGGCTGGAGACTATTACAAGTATCGCTGCAACGGAAAAATATGATAATCCTGTTTTTATTATGGCCGGAGGGTTTGGTACTCGTTTGAGACCACTCACTGATAATTGCCCTAAACCAATGCTTAAAGTAGGTGATAAACCTATTTTAGAGACAGTGGTAAGAAGTTTTGTTAAAGCAGGGTTTAGTAATTTATATATATCAACCCATTTTCTTCCAGATATGATTCATCAGCACTTCGGTGATGGTGATGCGTTTAATGCAAAAATCACCTATATACATGAAGAAACTCCCTTAGGTACGGGAGGAGCGCTGGGATTGCTTCCTGACTCCTTATCAGATTCTTTGCCACTCATTATGATCAATGGTGATGTGCTTACCAATATTGATTTTGAGCGGTTACTATCATTTCATAATAATAACAATGCGGATGCTACAATCTGCGTAAGAAAATATGACTACCAGATCCCATATGGTGTTATAACAGGTAATGGTAATAAAATAGTCAGTATGGTTGAAAAGCCAGTACATCATTTCTTTGTTAATGCAGGAATCTATGTTGTTTCTCCCGATATTTTTAAATCAGTACCCAAAAACCATCGAATTGATATGCCGACGTTACTCGAACAATTTATGAGTAAGAATAAAGAGATACTAATGTTCCCGATTCATGAGTATTGGCTTGATATAGGGCGAATAGATGATTTTAATCGGGCACAGGCCGATATTCATTCTTTAGGGCTGGATTAAAATGAAAAAGGTCGCTGTAATCGGGTTGGGAAATATCGCAACAAGACATCGCCACAATCTTAAAAAACTTTTTCCAGGAATTATTGTTTTTTCTATGTCTTCAAGTGAGCGAGTGCTATCCGAGTTAGTGAGTGACTGTGATGGTTACTTAGCTAATGTAGATGCTATCATACAAGAGCAAGTCGATTTTGTAATTGTAGCATCACCAGCAACTTACCATTTACGGCATAGTGAAAAACTTTTGGCAGCAGGAATTCCTACTTTTATTGAAAAACCTGTTACAGCTTCGTTTGATGACGCTAAGAAGTTACATGAAATAGCTGAAAGACACTCAACTCCGGTGGCTATAGGATATTGTTTACGCTATTTGCCTTCTGCAAAAATAATTAAAAAAATAATTGAGGATAAATTTATTGGCAGTATTTACAATGTCAATATTGAGATTGGTCAATATCTGCCGGATTGGAGACCGTCAAAATCATATCGTGAAAGTGTATCAGCAAGTAAAGTTTTGGGTGGCGGAGCGCTACTCGAATTAAGTCATGAGCTGGATTATGCGCAATGGCTATTTGGTGAACTGAAACTTGTGAATTCAGTGCTACGGACTTCGTCAGAACTTGAAATGGATGTCGAATCTTTAGCTGATATTATAGTGATAAATTCCGCCGGTTCGCTTATTAATATCCATCTTGATTTCCTTCAAAAGAAACCATGGCGACAATGTCATATTATTGGCAGTAAGGGACGAATTGTCTGGGATCTCATCCGCAATGAAATCATTCATCATACTCGACAGAGTACCGATATTATCTTTAGTGATCCTGGCTGGGATAAAAATGGTATGTATACAGATATGCTGCTCGACTTCATTGCGGAAATATCCGGGAGTGATAACAACTGTGTGACATTAGAGTCATCAATAAATATTGTTAGCTTAATTGATAAGATAAAAGAAACAAGTCAATGCCTTGGAGAAGTTCAATGAAAATAAACGCTTTTATATTTGCACGTGGGGGATCAAAAGGATTACCTGGTAAAAATATTAAACCTCTAGCAGGCAAACCTCTCCTGCAATACTCTATTGAGACTGCCAAACAGAGTCCTTCGATTTCCTCAATATATGTTTCAACCGACGATGATGATATTGCTCTCGTTGCAGAAAATTGTGGTGCTACTGTTATTCGTAGACCGGCGGAGCTTGCCGGAGACACTAGTCCAGAATGGTTGGCATGGCGTCACGCAATTGAGTGGGTTCAGAAGGAAGTGGGGGATTTCGATGGCTTTGTAAGTTTACCGACTACAAGCCCTTTGCGAAGTGTCGATGATGTCGAATGTGCTATTGCTAAAATAGTCGAGTCTGGTGCTGACATATGCATTTCAGTCACTCCGGCGAGCAGAAGTCCTTATTTTAATATGGTAAAATTTCACGAAAGTGGTTATGTGAGGCTTGTCAATGAACCGGAAGAGAAAGTGCTCAGACGGCAGGATTCACCAGACGTATTTGATATTACTACTGTTGTGTACGCGACAACGCCAAAATTTGTTTTGAATAATTATGGGCTATTCTCAGGCAAAGTTGCAAGCATTATTGTGCCTAAAGAACGTGCCGTTGATATAGATGATATTTTTGATTTTTACATGGCGGAAATTTTACTTAAGGAATTGAATCGTGGCTAATATACTTAAAGGGAAAAAAATCCTTATTGCTGGTGCCGGTGGATTGCTAGGCACTCATCTTGTTAAAAAAGTCATAGATGAAGGTGGTTATGTTATTGCCGGTGATTTTGACTTAGTGTCAACACAGAACAAATTAAATGAGCTGGGTATCACAACTGGATATGAATTACATCAACTTGATGTAACAAGTCTTGAATCTGTTCAGGAAATACTAGCCATTGCACCTGATCTGGATGGTGCTATTAATACGACTTATCCTCGAAATAAAACTTATGGTGCCCACTTTTACGATGTAACGCTGGAAAGTTTCAACGAAAATCTTTCGTTACATCTTGGAAGTTCATTTCTTTTCTCACAACAGTGTGCAGCATATTTCAAAAAAAATCAGCGTTCATTTTCACTTGTAAATATTTCTTCTATTTATGGTGTCGTGGCACCAAAATTCGAAATATACGAAAATACTAAAATGACGATGCCTGTTGAATATGCAGCAATAAAATCGGCATTGTTACATTTAAACAAATATATTGTGGCTTATGTTAGAGATAGTCGATTTAGAATTAATGCTGTAAGTCCTGGTGGTATTTTTGATAACCAACCATCTTCATTTCTGGAAGCATATAAAGAACATACAATGGGAGCTGGAATGTTAAATGTAGAATCTGTCTTGGACTCTATCATTTTCCTTTTATCGGATGGCTCGCAATATGTAACAGGTCAGAACATCGTTGTTGATGATGGATTCTCTATCTGATTATTTACTCTAGACATTTTTAGATAAACGACATCTAATGCTCGGAAGGTGGGGGTATTTTGGATAATAGAAACTTATTCTATGTTATTAGAATATTTCAGTTCTTACTAAAATTTGGGTTGATTCTTTTCATACCCAATTTTTTAAATACAGAAAATTTAGGGTACTATTCATATATAAATACAGTGACCAATGTATTTATTATATTGTTTGGCATGGAACTTTGGTATTTTTATAATCGAGAGATAACAATAACAAAAAAAGGAAAATATTCAGAAATACTGTCTGAGCAATATGCTGGATATATTGTTTTTTACATAATATTGCTACCACTTCTTATTGTTTTTTTTTATGATTTTACTATTGGTGTTATTGTTAAAGCAGGTGCATTTGCCATATTATCTCATTGGGTACAAGAAATTAATCGTAATTTGATTTATTTGTCAAGGCTTACTGAAGCAGCTGTTATTAACTTAGTTCAGTCTGGTTGGGTTGTATTATTTCTTTTTGCGAAGGAAGTTAATATCAATCAGACTTTAAATGCCATGATTGTCGCTCTTGTTGTGTGTGTCGTATTGGGGCAATTTTACCTTCCAGAGCTAAAGATTTTCTCTTTTTCGGCGTTTAGTTTTTTTTCTTTTAAAAAACTATATTTAAATCTCATCGTTGCAAGATGGCTTTTTATCTCCTCTATATCTATGCGTTTAGCTGTTTCTCTGCCTGTCTTATATTATAAGAGCACAAACAACATACATGACTTGGCTATATTTACCTATTTCTATGCTATAGGTACAGGGATAGAATTTTTTATTTATCATTTTGTGCAAGCTAAATTTATGGGGAGGCTATTAAAGACTTTTGTTACTGATATTAAGCAGTATAAAAAAGTTAAAAAATCATACTTAATACAAAATTCAGTACTGTGTTGTATACTTTTGTTTGGGGCTGTAGGTTTCTCATATGAGATCCTGCCTTATGTCGTCAAAAATAGAATTATCACAGAGTCTGTTTCTTTAGGAATTATTGTTATTGTTGGTATTTCAGTAATAAACATGACTAATTACTATTCTGTAGTTCTTTATTCGCAAAAGAAAGATATTGCTAATGTATTTATCCCTCCGTTTTCGTTACTTTTATCATTGTTTATAGTTTTGATTCTGTATCTTATGAAAATAAACGAGTCAATGCTCGGTTATTATTATTTTTTGATTTTTTCAGCTCTTATTGCATTGTTGCGATTATATTTATGGTATAAGTATGATGAACAAAAAATACATATTAACATTTCTTAGTTTTTTCTTAATAATAAATTTGTACTTAGATTTAACATTGTATGGTATCGAAAGTTTTTTTCTTATCGTGTTCGTTTTTTTTATTATCAAGGCCAATTCTATTAGAGTTGCTTTCTCGCTATTTCTAATGATTTTATTATATTTGCTGACGTTATTGTTTTCTGGCAAACTTGGAAGCATGAATAGTGAATTCCTTTCATTCTCCCAATTTTTTATCGCAATATTGGTGTTCATTTCTTTGTGTGAATATTCAGACTATTTGGATAAATACACATTTAATAAACTCGTTTTCTGTGCACTGTTGTTTGTGTCCACTATTTCGGTGCTTCAATACTATCATTTGGATGGTGGGTTAATTTCTGAAATACGTAGAACTATTCACCCGGGGGTATATGATTTATCAGAAGAGTTAAAACGCGATGAAAGCATAACTCTTTCAGGTATAACAAGACCCGTCGGTTTGGCAAAGGAGTCATCGTATCTTAGTATATTTATCGTCTTCTGCGGTTATTCCATTCTTGCGTTAGGGAGTCGATTGCAGAAAATTGTGTTCTTAATACTTCTTTCTTTTTTCTTCTATACAAATACCTCACCCATGTTGGGTATCGTGTTCGTGATATGGGGGACTCATTTGTATTTCAGTGTAAGAAATAATAATTTAAAGATGTTAGCCGTTTTATGGTTTTTTCTGATGGTTTTTATTGCAATGTTAGTATTGAAAAACAGGATTGAAGTTGTAACTCATCAGAGTTTAGGTTGGGATTTTTTATTTGAAGTATATAAAAAAGGTCTGATAACAACTGAATCAAGCTTGGGAATACGTCTTTTTAATCCATTTATTACCATGGTTAATGTGTTAAAAGATAATTTCTTATTCGGGGCTGGCTTCTCAAACATCCCATTTATAAAATTACATTCAGAGGCTTTGGTTTTTACTCCCAAAAATATATTAAGCAATGCTTTAGCCTCTGGATTTATCTATGTAGGGAGCGTTGGTATACTTTTAATTATACTGGCGGTGAAGCCATTCCTGATAACCAAAATGAGTGTCTTTGTATCGTATTCAATAATTCTTTCTTTTTGTGGCGGCGGTTTTTTTACTATTAGATACTGGTCACTTTTATTTTTATTTATGCTAATTTACTCACTTTCTCAAAGGTCGAGAAAAAATGAAATTTTTTCGTGAAATTGATGTGCTAATTATCTTTGAACATATTAGCAGAGAGCTTGAAACATGCTTTTATATGAAACTGGAACTTGAAAAGTTAGAATTGAGCTGTGAACTGGCTCCTTTGCATTTCAATCGATATGTGACAAATATTAGATTTAAGCCAAGAATTGTAGTTTTGCCGTTTCTTAATAGCAAAGATGATTTTACGTTGCAGAAGATTAGAGATATTTATGGTGAAGATGTTATAGCATTGAATTTACATCATGAACAATTATATAATGAATCTACAAAAAAATTTATGCTTCCAAAAGATAGCTATTCGAGGGAAACCTATCATCTCGCATGGACAGAAAGTTTTTATTCTGACCTAATTGTGGCTGGCGCTAAACCTGAAAAAATAAAAGTTTTGTGTAATCCGAGATTTGATTCGTTCTGGTTAGATTCAGGAGAAAGATTTTCTCTGAGTGAGTCTTATGAGGAAGTTATCTTCTTCCCGACGACTTTTGCATGGGCTTTTGTTTCTGAAGACTATTTTCTATCTTTGGGTCATATATCTAAGGACAGATTTTATCGGATGAAAGAGATTACAGACAAAGCAGCTCAGGCGTATTTTAATGATATTAAGAAATTAGCTGACTCATTCCCTGAAAAGCTATTTCTTGTAAGACCTCATCCCTATGAAGATATAAATTATTTTCATAATAAATTTTTAGAGTATTCTGGACTTGCTGTTCTGCCTGAGAATATAAAAATTGAACGGTGTGGTAATGTATATGATTGGATAAAAATAGCTTCAGTAGTTATTGGATGGTGTACTACAACTAATATGGAGGCAGCCATGTGTAAAAAATGTAGTGTTGTCTATCATCCAACATATTATCCAGCAGACATGAATCTGAGCTTTTTTAAGGATTTTGATATTGTCAATAAATATGAAGAATTAGTCGATATTGTCTCAGGACTCAACAGAAAGCTGTTGCCAGATGATACCTTATCAAAATTTTCTAAATTATATGGTTTTCCTCTCAGTCCTGTTTGTCCAAATATTGCTCGTTGGATTCGGGATATTTTATTAACTCATAACAATTCAGAAGAACAGTTTAATGGTAAAAACTATTTAGTTAATATTATCTATGTGATTTTTAAAGATATACCTAAGTATTTGCTTATTAAACTTAAGTTGATGCATATCTTCAATAAGAATTACTCGGGATTATATGAAGATTGTGTCACTTATGGTTGGATAAACAAAAAATATAAACAGTTTAAAAATAAAAATGGTTGAATAATGATAGATTATCTTATTGTTGGTAGCGGACTCTTTGGTTCAGTATTTGCCTTCGAAGCAAATAAGCGTGGTTATTCTGTAAAGGTTATTGAAAAAAGAAATCATCTTGGAGGTAATGTCTACTGTGAGAATGTTGCTGGTATAAATGTCCATAAGTATGGTGCTCATATATTTCATACGAATGATAAAAAAATCTGGGATTATGTTAATGAATTGGTTGAATTCAATAATTTCATCAACTCTCCAGTGGCTTTATCGAAAGGTCAATTATATAACTTGCCTTTTAATATGAACACATTTTATAAGATGTGGGGGGTAATTTCACCAGATGCAGCAAAAAAAATAATTTCAGAGCAGAGTTTAGAAATTACTTCTGAACCCTGTAATCTTGAAGAGCAAGCTATTTCATTAGTTGGTCGAGATATCTACGAAACTCTAATAAAAGAATATACTGAAAAGCAGTGGGGACGTTCCTGCATTGATTTACCATCGTTTATTATTAAAAGACTCCCGGTTAGATTCACATACGACAATAACTATTTTAAAGATAAATATCAAGGGATCCCAATTGGAGGTTATAATAAAATAATCGAAAAACTTCTGTCTGGCATTGATGTGGAATTAGAAGTTGATTATTTTTCTAAGAAAAAAGAATTTGATGGAAGTGCAAAATCAATAGTCTATACTGGTCCAATAGATAGATACTTTGACTATCGATTTGGTCGCTTAGAATATCGCTCTTTAAAATTTGAAGAGCAAATACTTGACACCTCAAACTATCAAGGGAATGCAGTGGTAAATTATATTGATAAGGAGTTTGATTTTACTCGGATCATCGAACATAAGCATTTCGAATTTGGCACTCAGGATAAAACTGTTATCACGAAAGAATATCCTAAAGAATATGAGGATGGTGACGAATATTTCTATCCTGTAAATGATAAAAAAAATAATTCTAGGTATGCTAAATATAAGCTTTTAGCCAATGATTTGGAGAATGTGATTTTTGGTGGGCGTTTAGCCGAGTATAAATATTATGATATGCACCAAGTTATAGCCTCCGCTCTTAGCTTAGTTGACAAAACCTTTAAAAAATAATTTAGTCATTATTTAATATTTTTGTGGTGTGTTTTGATGAAAAAATTCCTTATTATTGACCCATTTATTCATTTTACTGAACATACATTAGTAGATCGTGCACTTATTGAGTATTTTTCTCTTCATGATTCAATGATACTTGTTAACGAAACAATGAAATGTGAATGTGACGATTTGCAATGTAATTTCATAAAACCCTTCCATGATTTTAAAACGAAAATCAAGCTTGTTCGGTTATGTAATCGAGAGATTATAAAGACATTGTATTCTCTGTTTTTTATTTTCCTCAATTTATTTCACCGCAGAAGAATTGTTTTCTTGGCATTAAGTCAGTTTCAATGGTTTTTTTTTAGTATTATATGTACATTATGCAGATTTCAAACTTCGATTGTAATGCATCACTACGCAGAGGCTATGATCAAAGATAAGAAAAAATTAACTATTGGCGATAGAATGTTTCTTTTGGGTAAAAAAATATTTACCCGTTCAAAACATAATACTTTTCTTTATTTATCAAAGCATATAAAAGAAAATCTGCTAAAAGCAAATGTTGCTGTTACATCACAAGATTTTTTTATTAATCACCCGATACCTTTAAGCTTTATTAATAGAGTGCCTTTCACAAAACCATCTAATAAGAAGCATGTTTTAGCTACAATTGGTTTGCTTTCAAAAAAAATGAAAAGCTCGGATAAAATTAATGACCTTAAAACGAGTAATAATATCGAGTTGTGGATGATTGGGCGTCTTGCTTCTACTAATGAGTTTAAGATTAATGATAATATCAAAACTAAATTATGGTCAGGGATGTATTCTACTCATGAGTTTGAAGATGCAATAAAAAAAGTTGATTCTTTTTTGTATTTCTTTACTCCTGAGCAATATCAATGTACAGCTTCTGGAACATTAATTGATGCCATATTATATTGCAAGGGGGTTGTCTGTCTGAATAACGATGCTGCTGTTTCTCTATTAGAAAACTATGACGACAAAATTATCTTTAATAGCATTGATGAAATGAGTGACTACCTGCGCGATAATAAACGTATTTCGAATGGAAATAATACCGACACAAGAATGAAATACTGTTTGCTATCTGAGTGTTGTGGTGATATCTCAATCGTGAATAGATGGGCTAGTGTTAATAGGATGGATTGATTGTTAGATTCTTTCTTCTTTTCCTTAAATTTGAGGTGCTAATGTTACCCGTAATTATTGCAGGAGGGAGTGGTAGCCGGTTATGGCCACTTTCTCGAGTATTATATCCGAAACAATTTCATCACCTTTATGGTGACTATACAATGCTGCAGTCTACAATTAAGCGGTTAGAGAAAATTACTGCGGAAACACCTGTTGTAATTTGTAATGAAGCTCACCGTTTTATAGTCGCTGAGCAGTTACATCAGATAAATTGTTTGGCAAAGAATATTATCCTAGAACCTATAGGAAGAAAT
The DNA here is from genome assembly GCF_002966045.1 of Escherichia sp. MOD1-EC5189. Taxonomy (NCBI): domain Bacteria; kingdom Pseudomonadati; phylum Pseudomonadota; class Gammaproteobacteria; order Enterobacterales; family Enterobacteriaceae; genus Escherichia; species Escherichia sp. MOD1-EC5189. Next base: position 43,353 of record NZ_PTRX01000007.1, read on the forward strand.
ACAGCACCTGCAATTGCACTGGCAGCAATTTCTTGTGCAAATATGGACCTTGCTGATTCTGATCCTATTATTCTTGTTTTAGCAGCAGATCATGTTATTACTAACCAAAATGAGTTTATCAAGTCGCTGCAAGCAGCAAAGACTTATGCAGAGGCTGGAAAGCTTGTGACTTTTGGTATCGTGCCTTATAAACCTGAAACGGGCTATGGTTACATCCGTCGTGGCAACGCCTGTTTTGGTGATACAAACAATGTTGCGTTTGAAGTTGCTCAGTTTGTTGAAAAGCCTAATATAGAAACTGCACATGAATATGTCACAAGTGGAGAATATTACTGGAATAGTGGTATGTTCATGTTTCGTGCTAGCCGATTTCTTGATGAGTTGAAAAAGTTCCGTCCTGACATATTCAATGCTTGTAGTAAAGCAATGAATATATTAAATCCAGATCGTGATTTTATTCGGATTAATGAAGAGGCCTTTATTTCTTGTCCTGAGGAGTCAATCGATTATGCTGTGATGGAACAAACTAACGATGCGGTTGTTGTTCCAATGAATGCTGGATGGAACGATGTTGGTTCTTGGGCCTCGCTTTGGGAACTTTCAGACAAGGATGTTAATGGGAATGTCTGCCGTGGAGATGTGCTTTTGAATAATACTGAGGATAGTTACGTTTATGCTGAATCGGGGCTGGTAACCACTGTCGGCGTTAAGGATCTGGTAGTCGTGCAGACCAAAGATGCGGTGCTGATCGCCGATCGCAATTCGGTGCAGGATGTGAAAAAAGTGGTGGAGCAGATTAAAGCAGATGGGCGTCATGAACACCATATTCACCGTGAAGTTTACCGCCCGTGGGGCAAATACGACTCTATCGATGCCGGTGAGCGCTACCAGGTAAAACGCATCACCGTTAATCCGGGTGAAGGGCTTTCTGTACAAATGCATCATCACCGTGCAGAACATTGGGTAGTGGTGGCGGGGACAGCAAAAGTCACCATTGATGGCGATATCAAACTGCTCGGTGAAAACGAGTCTGTCTATATTCCTCTGGGGGCAACGCACTGTCTGGAGAATCCCGGGAAAATTCCGCTCGATCTGATTGAAGTACGCTCCGGCTCATACCTCGAAGAGGATGATATTGTCCGTCTTCAGGATCGCTATGGTCGCGTGTAGTCATGCTAAGACGCGTAGCGTCGTCATTAGACAATGACTGCCGGGTGGCGGATGAATGTCTGTCCTATCTATGGAGCGTGCCAGGGTCAACATTCGGCAAACTGTGACATGAATAATTTTGGCCATTTTATTGTCTGCGCCAACTGTTACCTGAAGAAGGGTAAAAATATGACGAAATTAACCTGTTTTAAGGCTTACGATATTCGCGGCAAGCTAGGCGAAGAGCTGAATGAGGAGATTGCGTGGCGGATTGGCCGTGCTTATGGCGAATTCTTGAAGCCGAAAACCATCGTGCTCGGCGGTGATGTGCGTCCGACAAGTGAGGCGCTGAAACAGGCGCTGGCGAAGGGGCTACAGGATGCGGGTGTCAATGTGCTGGATATTGGTATGTCAGGCACCGAAGAGATCTATTTCGCCACCTTCCATCTGGGCGTCGACGGCGGTATTGAAGTGACCGCCAGTCATAATCCGATGGATTACAACGGTATGAAGTTGGTGCGTGAGGGCGCACGCCCCATCAGCGGCGACACCGGCTTGCGAGATGTCCAGCGTCTGGCAGAGAGTAATGACTTCTCGCCCGTCAACGATGCTGCGCGCGGTAGCTATAAGCAGATTAATCTGCGTGGTGCCTATATCGATCACCTACTCGGCTACATCAACGTCAAAAATCTCACCCCGCTGAAGTTGGTCATTAACTCCGGTAACGGTGCGGCAGGCCCGGTGATCGATGCTATCGAAGCGCGTTTTAAGGCGCAGGGCGTGCCGATTGAGTTCGTCAAAGTTCACAACACGCCGGACGGCAATTTCCCGAACGGGATCCCGAATCCGCTGCTGCCTGAGTGCCGCGCCGATACGCGCGATGCGGTGATTGATCACGGTGCGGATATGGGGATTGCTTTCGACGGCGATTTCGACCGTTGCTTTCTGTTTGATGAAAAAGGTCAGTTTATTGAGGGTTACTACATCGTCGGACTGCTAGCGGAAGCATTTCTTGAAAAACAGCCGGGAGCCAAAATCATACACGATCCGCGTCTTTCCTGGAACACCGTCGACGTGGTGACGGCGGCAGGCGGCACGCCGGTGATGTCGAAAACCGGTCACGCGTTCATCAAAGAGCGGATGCGTAGAGAAGATGCCATCTATGGCGGCGAGATGAGCGCCCATCACTATTTTCGTGATTTTGCTTACTGCGATAGCGGGATGATCCCGTGGCTGTTGGTGGCTGAACTGGTGTGTCTAAAAGGGCAATCCCTAGGTGAACTTGTTTGTGACCGGATGGCGGCTTTCCCTGCAAGCGGGGAAATTAATCGCAAACTGGATGAGCCGGCGGCAGCGATTTTGCGTGTGGAGCAGCACTTTGCCAGTGAAGCGCTGGCAGTGGACAGAACCGATGGTATCAGCATGTCGTTTGTTGACTGGCGTTTCAATCTGCGTTCGTCCAATACCGAGCCGCTGGTGCGACTCAACGTGGAATCGCGCGGTGATATATCTTTATTAAATAGAAAAGTTCAAAAAATATTACAGATTCTAACAAGTAAAATTTGATTTTATATAATATTATTTATATCAAGATTTCATATCGAGGGTTCTTGTGAGTAAGAAAATTATAGCGATAGTAGTGACTTATAATCGTGTTAAATTATTAAATAAAGTAATTGATGCCTTGCTTTTACAGACATATAAAATCGATAAAATTATTGTTGTAGATAATAATAGTTCTGACGGTACAAAGGAATTAATAAATTCGTACTCACAGACCGAAATTATCTATCACAATACTGGTGCTAATTTAGGTGGAGCTGGGGGATTCTATCAAGGGTTTGTTCTGGCATCATCATACGAGTACGACTGTTTATGGTTAATGGATGATGATTTAATGCCTAACCCCACTTGTCTGGAAGAGTTGATCAGAAGTAAGTGTGATGGCATTGTTCAACCTCTGCGTTACAATTTGGATGGTACTTGCGCGGAACTTTCTCCTTTATCTTACGATCTCAATACTATCTTTAAGCTAAAGCCCAAAGGAATAAGTATCAGAGACTATATTCAACGTAATGGGGCTTTGTCAGAGCCTATTGCCATAGAAGCTATACCTTTTGAAGGACCATTGATACATAAAAGAGCAGTCGAAGTTATAGGATTACCAGAGCCGCGCTTTTTCATATTTTGCGATGATATTGACTATGCTATTCGGGCGAAAAAATCTGGAGTTCGTATTATTTGTGAACCGAGGGCAAAAGCTACGCGTTTATTAGTTAATAATCAAACTAATGACATGTTATCATGGAAAGGATATTTTATGCTTAGGAATCTTTTTCATCTTTATAAAAAACACGGTGAAAATAACTTGGTTAAATTGAAACCGTTAATTTTGGCTTGTGGGTACACATTATTATGTGTTTTAAAACTCAGATTTAAACAAGTGCCAGTGATTATTAATGCATTGCGAGACTCAGCAGAATTAAAAAACAATGAAGTATTTAAACCGAAGTGATTGATTTTTTTTAACAAAAACAAGTGAAGATTTTTTCTATTCATCGTATCTGTTACTGAGTTAACATCTAAATCACATTCAAACCGCACACAAGTTGTGTAGTGACCCCCTGACAGGAGTAAACAATGTCAAAGCAACAGATCGGCGTCGTCGGTATGGCAGTGATGGGGCGCAACCTTGCGCTCAACATCGAAAGCCGTGGTTATACCGTCTCTATTTTCAACCGTTCCCGTGAAAAGACGGAAGAAGTGATTGCCGAAAATCCAGGCAAAAAACTGGTTCCTTACTATACGGTGAAAGAATTTGTTGAATCTCTGGAAACGCCTCGTCGCATCCTGTTAATGGTGAAAGCAGGTGCAGGCACGGATGCTGCTATTGATTCCCTTAAGCCATACCTCGATAAAGGTGACATCATCATTGATGGTGGTAATACCTTCTTCCAGGACACCATTCGTCGTAACCGTGAGCTTTCTGCAGAAGGCTTTAACTTCATCGGTACCGGTGTTTCCGGCGGTGAAGAAGGTGCGCTGAAAGGTCCTTCCATTATGCCTGGCGGACAGAAAGAAGCCTATGAACTGGTTGCACCGATCCTGACCAAAATCGCCGCAGTGGCTGAAGACGGTGAGCCATGCGTTACCTATATTGGTGCCGATGGCGCGGGTCACTATGTGAAGATGGTTCACAATGGTATTGAATACGGCGATATGCAGCTGATTGCTGAAGCCTATTCTCTGCTTAAAGGTGGCCTGAACCTCACCAACGAAGAACTGGCGCAGACCTTTACCGAGTGGAATAACGGTGAACTGAGTAGCTACCTGATCGACATCACCAAAGACATCTTCACCAAAAAAGATGAAGACAGTAACTACCTGGTTGATGTGATCCTGGATGAAGCAGCAAACAAAGGTACCGGTAAATGGACCAGCCAAAGCGCGCTGGATCTCGGTGAACCGCTGTCGCTCATTACCGAGTCTGTGTTTGCACGATACATCTCTTCTCTGAAAGAGCAGCGCGTTGCGGCGTCCAAAGTACTGTCTGGTCCGCAAGCACAGCCAGCAGGCGACAAGGCTGAGTTCATCGAAAAAGTTCGCCGTGCGCTGTATCTTGGCAAAATCGTTTCTTACGCTCAGGGTTTCTCTCAGCTGCGTGCGGCGTCTGAAGAGTACAACTGGGATCTGAATTACGGCGAAATCGCGAAGATTTTCCGTGCTGGCTGCATCATCCGTGCGCAGTTCCTGCAGAAAATCACCGATGCATATGCCGAAAATCCGCAGATCGCTAACCTGCTGCTGGCTCCGTACTTCAAGCAAATTGCCGATGACTACCAGCAGGCGCTGCGTGATGTCGTTGCTTATGCAGTACAGAACGGTATCCCGGTTCCGACCTTCGCTGCTGCGGTTGCCTATTACGATAGCTACCGTGCCGCTGTTCTGCCTGCGAACCTGATCCAGGCACAGCGTGACTATTTCGGTGCGCATACTTATAAGCGCATTGATAAAGAAGGTGTGTTCCATACTGAATGGCTGGATTAATCTGATTTAACCAACAATAAAATTGAGGCCCGGCGTATATTGCACCGGGCTTTTTTTTGCCAAATATCTTATAAACTAAATTTCACTGCTTAATATTAACTTAATAAATATCAGCTATTCTTATAAAGAAAATCTGAATTGTTTTTCGTAGCGTTGACCATCTGACAACGTAGCGTTAAAACATTTAGCTCTTATCAGGATGCTAAAAACATCATGATTCACAGTTAAGTTAATTCTGAGAGCATGAAATGAAAATCACCATTTCCGGTACTGGCTATGTAGGCTTGTCAAACGGGCTTCTAATCGCACAAAATCATGAGGTTGTGGCATTAGATATTTTACCGTCACGCGTTGCTATGCTGAATGATCGGATATCTCCTATTGTTGATAAGGAAATTCAGCAGTTTTTGCAATCAGATAAAATACACTTTAATGCCACATTAGATACAAATGAAGCCTACCGGGATGCTGATTATGTCATCATCGCCACTCCAACCGACTATGATCCTAAAAATAATTATTTCAATACATCTAGTGTAGAATCAGTAATTAAAGACGTAGTAGAGATAAATCCTTATGCGGTTATGGTCATCAAATCCACGGTTCCCGTTGGTTTTACCGCAGCGATGCATAAGAAATATCGTACTGAAAATATTATTTTCTCCCCCGAATTCCTCCGTGAAGGTAAAGCTCTTTACGATAACCTTCATCCGTCACGTATTGTCATCGGTGAGCGTTCGGAACGCGCAGAACGTTTTGCGGCGTTATTACAGGAAGGCGCGATTAAGCAAAATATCCCGACCCTGTTCACCGATTCAACCGAAGCAGAAGCGATTAAACTGTTTGCTAATACCTATCTGGCGATGCGCGTAGCATACTTTAACGAGCTGGATAGCTATGCAGAAAGTTTAGGTCTGAATACTCGTCAGATTATCGAAGGTGTTTGTCTCGATCCGCGTATTGGCAATCATTACAACAATCCGTCGTTTGGCTATGGTGGTTATTGTCTGCCAAAAGATACGAAACAGTTACTGGCGAACTACCAGTCTGTGCCGAATAACCTGATCTCAGCAATTGTCGATGCTAACCGCACGCGTAAAGATTTTATTGCCGATGCCGTTTTGTCACGCAAACCGCAAGTGGTGGGTATTTATCGCCTGATTATGAAGAGCGGTTCAGATAACTTTCGTGCATCTTCTATTCAAGGGATTATGAAGCGTATCAAAGCGAAAGGTGTTGAAGTAATTATCTACGAGCCGGTGATGAAAGAAGACACATTCTTCAACTCTCGCCTGGAACGTGATCTCGCCACCTTCAAACAACAAGCCGACGTCATTATTTCCAACCGTATGGCAGAAGAGCTTAAGGATGTGGCAGATAAGGTCTACACCCGCGATCTCTTTGGTAGCGACTAACATCTTGTTATCAGGGCGATTTTCGCCCTGATTCTCTTATGTTCTCTTTGTAATGATTCATTATTTTTATCATTTATCCTATAGCATTCATGGCGATTATCGCTAAACTATGGCGACTTAAAATTATTTCGTCCGTTAGGGTAATGATGAGAGTAGAAAATAATAATGTTTCTGGGCAAAACCATGACCCGGAACAGATTGATTTGATTGATTTACTGGTCCAACTTTGGCGTGGCAAGATGACAATCATCATTTCTGTCATTGTGGCTATAGCTCTGGCTATCGGGTACCTGTCCGTAGCCAAAGAAAAATGGACTTCAACAGCTATCGTTACTCAACCTGATGTGGGGCAAATCGCTGGTTATACCAACGCGATGAATGTGATCTACGGATCAGCTGTACCAAAAGTTTCCGACATTCAGGCTTCACTTATCGGACGTTACAGCACAGCATTCTCCGCATTAGCAGAAACGCTGGATAATCAGGAAGAACCTGAAAAACTGACCATTGAGCCTACCGTTAAAAATCAGTCCTTACCTTTAGCGGTTTCTTATGTGGGTGAAACACCTGAAGGTGCGCAGAAACAGCTGGCGAAGTATATCCAGCAAGTTGACGATCAGGTCAATGAAGAACTGGAACAAGACCTGAAAGATAACATCGCGCTGCGTATGAAAAACTTGCAGGACTCTCTGAAAACCCAGGAAGTGGTTGCGCAGGAGCAGAAAGATCTGCGTATCCGTCAGATTCAGGAAGCGTTGCAGTATGCAAATCAGGCGCAGGTGACAAAGCCACAGGTTCAGCAGACTGAAGATGTGACGCAAGATACGTTGTTCCTTTTGGGTAGCGAAGCGCTGGAGTCGATGATTAAGCATGAGGCGACCCGTCCGTTGGTGTTCTCGCCAAACTACTATCAGACTCGTCAAAACCTGCTGGATATCGAAAGCTTAAAGGTTGATGATCTTGATATTCATGCTTACCGTTATGTGATGAAACCGACGTTACCTATTCGTCGCGATAGCCCGAAAAAGGCAATTACCTTGATTTTGGCGGTGCTGCTGGGCGGCATGGTAGGCGCGGGGATTGTGCTGGGGCGTAACGCGTTGCGTAATTACAACGCGAAATAATATTATTGTGCATTTAAGAGAAACGGGCAGGGTGGTGACACCATGCCCGTTTTTTTTGCCGGATGCGATGCTGGCGCATCTTATCCGGCCTACGTGTGTTGAGATAATGTGTAGGCACGATAAGCTTGCGCATCGGGCTATGGCTCCGGATGCGACAACAACATCGCATCCGCTTACCCAGTAACTCACTGATGCCGTTTACGCAGGTTCTCAATCACCGTCGTTAAATCCAACTCCTGATCCTGTAACAGCACCAGCAGGTGATACATCAAATCAGACGCCTCGTTGGTCAGCTCAAAGCGGTCATGTACCGTTGCTGCCAGTGCGGTTTCCACGCCTTCTTCGCCCACTTTCTGCGCAATGCGTTTGGTGCCGCTGGCATACAGTTTGGCGGTGTAGGAGGTTTCCGGGTCGGCAGATTTACGTTCGGCGAGCAGTTGTTCCAGTTGATACAGGAACAGCCACTGGTGAGCGGTGTTGCCGAAGCAGCTGTTGGTGCCTTTGTGGCAGGTCGGGCCGATGGGATTCGCCAGCACTAGCAATGTGTCGTTGTCGCAGTCCGGCGCAATATTTACTACGTTGAGGAAATTGCCGGACGTTTCACCTTTGGTCCACAGTCGCTGTTTAGTGCGCGAGAAGAAAGTGACTTTGCCGCTTTCGAGGGTTTTGTCTAAGGCTTCCGGGTTCATATAGCCCAGCATTAACACTTCACCGGATACCGCGTGTTGCACAATCACCGGCATCAGTCCGTCGGTTTTTTCCCAGTCCAGTTCGCGACGTTGTTGTTCTGTTAACATATCCTGATCTCCACGCCCTGTGTTGCCAGGTACGCTTTTAATTCACCAATATTGATTATTTGTTTGTGGAACACGGAAGCTGCCAGCGCGCCGTCAACGTCGGCATCGCGGAAGGCTTCGAGGAAGTGTTCCATGGTGCCCGCGCCACCGGAGGCAATCAGCGGGACGTGGCAAACTTCACGCACTTTTTTCAGTTGTTCGAGATCGTAACCGTTACGCACGCCGTCCTGATTCATCATGTTGAGGACGATTTCTCCGGCACCGCGTTTTTGCACTTCCTGTACCCAGTCGAGTGTTTCCCACTGAGTAACGCGGGTGCGGCTTTCATCGCCGGTATATTGATTCACATGATATTTACCGGTTTCGGCGTCGTACCAGGTATCAATACCGACCACAATACACTGCACGCCAAAGCGATCCGCCAGGCGAGTGATTAACGTCGGGTCCGCCAGCGCAGGGGAGTTAATGGAAATTTTATCCGCGCCAAAAGAAAGAATTTTGGCGGCATCATCCAGAGACTTAATCCCACCCGCCACACAGAACGGGATGTCGATCACTTCCGCCACGCGGGATACCCAGCTTTTATCTACCACGCGTCCATCGCTGGAGGCGGTGATATCGTAGAACACCAGTTCGTCAGCGCCTTCTTCGGCGTAGCGTTTTGCCAGCGGTACAATATCGCCAATGATTTCATGGTTGCGAAACTGTACGCCTTTCACCACCTGACCATCACGAACGTCGAGACACGGAATTATGCGTTTTGCCAGCATGCGATGGCCTCCTTCACGGTGAATTTACCTTCCAGTAATGCACGACCAACTATTACGCCGCGCACGCCCGTACCACGCAGGGCCGCCACATCATCAATGTCGCCAATACCGCCGGAAGACTGAAATGCTACCTGCGGATATCTGGCGCACACTTCTTCATATAAAGAGACGTTAGAACCTGCCAGCGTACCGTCGCGCGAGATATCGGTACACAGCACATGTTTCAGGCCGACGGGCAGATAGGTTTCCACCAGTTGTTCCAGCGACACGCCCGAGTTCTCTTGCCAGCCGCTGACCGCCACTTGCTTGTTGCCTTGCTCGTCAATACGGACATCCAGCGCCAGTACTAAGGCATCGGCACCGAAACGTTCAAACCAACCTTTCACCCTTTCTGGTGATTTCACCGCGGTGGAGCCGACCACCACGCGCGCAACGCCCGCTTCCAGTAACGCCGCCACGTCTTCTTCGCTACGCACGCCGCCGCCAACCTGCACCGGAACGTTAACGCCCGCCACCAGGGTTTTAATCAGCGGGATTTGACGTTTAGCCGGATCTTTTGCCCCGGTCAGATCCACCAGGTGCAGCACTTCGGCACCCTGCGCGGCGTAATCTTGTAAGCGCGGCAGCGGGTCGTTACCGTAATCGCGCTGTTTGCCGTAATCGCCCTGATGGAGACGCACCACGGTGCCGTCGATTAAATCTAATGCCGGAATAATCATCACATCTCCAGGAAGTTTTTTAGCAACTTAGCGCCAGCGGCACCAGAACGCTCCGGGTGGAACTGCACGCCGTAGAAGTTATCTTTTTGTACCGCCGCGGTGAACGGTTCGCCGTAGTTACACTGGGCGATGGTCCACGGATTGACCGGCATTGCGTAGCTGTGAACAAAGTAAAAGTACGCACCGTCTTCAATCCCCTGAAACAGGCGGTTGCCTGCCTGCGGGTAAACGCGGTTCCAGCCCATATGTGGCAGCGGCAGACCAAAGTCGGTCATTTTCGGCACGTCTTCGTCGATGATGCCCAGCAAATCGACGCCGTTGCTCTCTTCGCTGCGCCGTCCCAGCAGTTGCATCCCTAAGCAGATGCCCAGCACCGGTTGGGTACAGGCTTTGATGAGATCAAACAACTCGCGCTCACGGACCTGGTCCATCGCCGCTTGCGCGGTGCCAACGCCGGGTAAAAACAGTTTATCGGCCAGCAACACGACGTCCGGGTCACGGCTAACTTTGGGTTCATAACCGTGACGCACAATGGCAGATTTCACCGAGTTCAAATTGGCGCAGCCGGTATCAAGGATCACCACGTTCATTACAGCACTCCTTTCGACGAGGGCAGGGTATCGCCTTCCACGCGGATGGCCTGGCGCAGGGTGCGACCAAAAGCTTTGAACAGGCTCTCTACACGGTGGTGATCGTTTTTACCTTTGGTTTTCAGGTGTAGCGTCACGCCCATGGTGTAAGAGAGCGAACGGAAGAAGTGCTCGATCATCTCGGTGCTGAGATCGCCTACACGCTGATAGGTAAACTCGGCTTTATATTCCAGGTGCGGGCGACCAGAGATATCCAGCGCGCAGCGGGCAAGGCATTCGTCCATCGGCAGCACAAAACCGAAGCGGCAAATACCGCGTTTGTCGCCAAGAGCTATTTTTAACGCTTCGCCCAGCGCCAGACCGGTATCTTCGACAGTGTGGTGATCATCGATATAGAGGTCGCCTTTAACGTTGATTTCCATCCGGAAGCCGCCGTGAGTAGCAATCTGATCCAGCATGTGATCAAAAAAGCCAACGCCGGTGTTAATCTTGCTGCCACCTTCGCGATCCAGCCACACCTGAACGTCAATCTGCGTCTCTTTGGTGTTGCGCACCACGTGGGCATAACGGTCGCGTTTCGTGAGTTGCTCGCCAATCATCGGCCAGTTCAGAGTATCGCGGTCGTAACGTAAACCATTAATGCCCATGTTTTCGGCCAGTTGAATATCGGTCGCGCGATCGCCAATAACATAACTGTTGGCACGATCCATCGCTTGCTCAGCCAGATAACGCTCCACCAGTTTGACTTTCGGCTTACGGCAGTCGCACTCATCGGCGGGCAGGTGTGGACAAATCAGCACTTCATCAAACTGCACGCCTTGTGAGGTGAAGATCTGCATCATCAGGTTGTGCGGGCCATCGAAATCCGCCTGAGGGAAACTTTGTGTTCCCAGACCATCCTGATTCGTGATCATCACCAGTTTGTAGCCCGCTTTTTGCAGCTTCAGCAGTTCCGGGATCACGCCCGGTTCAAAGGCGAGTTTGTCAAAACGGTCCACCTGAAAATCACTCGGCGGTTCGCTAATCAGGGTTCCATCGCGATCGATAAAAAGATACTTCTGACTCATCAAACTTGCTCCGCACGTAAGGCGTCAATGACGCGCTGGCTTTCTTCACGGGTTCCGACGGTAATTCGCAGGCAGCCGCTTAAAGAGGGTTGTTTATTCTGATCACGTAAGATAATGCCCTGATCCCACAAAGATTTAAACACTGCGCTGGAGGCTTTAAAGCGCGCCAGAATGTAGTTGGTTTCAGAGTCAAAAACCTGCTCCACGCAGGGGATCTCTTTCAGTGCGGCAATCAGGTATTCGCGTTCAGCAATAATTTGCGCCACTCGTTCGCGCATGGCGACGATTCCCTGCGGGCTTAACGCCTGGGCTGCAATATCGGCAACCGGTGTCGAGAGCGGGTAGGGGGCGATCACTTTCATCAGCAGGTTGATGACTTCTTCGTTTGCCAGCGTAAATCCGCAACGAAGCCCCGCCAGAGCAAAAGCTTTCGACAGTGTGCGCAAAATAGCCAGGTGCGGATATTCCGCCAGCCAGCCAGCCAGCGATGCCTGCGGGCAAAACTCAATATAGGCTTCATCGGCAACCACAATCGCTTTACCGCGGGTTAACTCCAGCAGGGTGCGAAAATCCTGCGGGTTGATCAGTTGCCCGGTTGGGTTGTTGGGGCTGCAAACGTAGACCACTTTCACACCGTCCAGCTTGTCGGAAATTCCCTGTAAGTCCAGTTGCCAATTGTCCAGGGTCGGCACTGTGCGGCATTCGACACCAATGGATTCAGCGCTGACGCTGTACATGCCGTACGTTGGCGGACAGTAGAGGATGGCGTCTTTACCCGGTTCGCAAAAAGCGCGGATCAGCAGTTCAATACCTTCGTCCGCGCCACGGCTGACCAGCACCTGTTCCGGTTTTACGCCTGCATATTGCGCGTAATTGTCAATCACCGCTTTTGGCTGGCATTCCGGGTAGCGGTTGAGCGTTTGCTGAGTAAGCTGAAACTCCACGGCTGTGGGATATTCGTTGGCGTTCAGCCAGACGTCGCCGTTACCGCCCAGACGACGCGCCGACTGATACGGCGTCAGGTTGCGGACGTTTTCACGCGCTAAATCGGTAATAGTCACGGTGCTCATGCTTGCTCCTTAAGGGCGTTAACACGCAAAGTAACGGCATTTTTGTGGGCAGTCAGGCGCTCGGCGGCGGCCAGTGTTTCAATGGTCGAAGCCAGCGTGGAAAAGCCTTCTTTCGACAGTTCCTGTACGGTCATGCGTTTCTGGAAATCTGCCAGCCCGAGGCTGGAACAGGTGGCGGTATAACCGTAAGTCGGCAGCACGTGGTTGGTGCCGGAGGCGTAATCACCTGCCGATTCCGGTGACCAGTCACCGAGAAATACCGAACCGGCGCTGGTAATGCCATCGACCAGTTCGCGGGCGTTGCGGGTCTGAATGATCAGGTGCTCCGGGCCGTACTGGTTGGAGATCTCCACGCACTGCGCTAAATCGTTGGTTACGATCAGGCGGCTGGCGCTCAGTGCCTGACGGACGGTTTCGGCTCGCGGCAGTTCTGCCAGCTGGCGTTCGACGGCTTCGGCAACGCGACGCGCCATATCAGCATCAGGAGTCAGCAAAATCACCTGTGAATCCGGGCCGTGTTCAGCCTGAGAGAGCAAATCAGAAGCCACGAAATCCGGCGTTGCGCCGCTGTCGGCAATCACCAACACTTCCGATGGGCCTGCGGGCATATCGATCGCCGCACCGTCCAGACGCTGGCTCACCTGACGTTTTGCCTCGGTGACAAAGGCGTTGCCAGGCCCGAAGATTTTGTCCACTTTCGGCACGGATTCTGTACCAAACGCCAGCGCGGCAATGGCCTGTGCGCCACCGACGTTAAACACGTCCTGCACGCCGCACAGCTGCGCCGCGTAAAGGATCTCATCGGCAATCGGCGGCGGTGAGCACAGCACCACTTTTTTACAGCCCGCAATACGTGCCGGAGTTGCCAGCATTAATACCGTTGAGAAGAGCGGGGCGGAGCCGCCAGGAATATACAAACCCACTGAAGCGACCGGGCGCGTAACTTGCTGGCAACGCACGCCTGGCTGCGTTTCGACATCTACCGGCGGCAGTTTTTGCGCAGTGTGGAAGGTTTCAATATTCTTTACTGCCACCGCCATCGCCTGTTTTAGCTCGTCGCTCAGGCGTTCGCTGGCAGCGGCGATCTCATCCGCAGATACCTTCAGCGCGGTAACCGCGGTTTTATCAAACTTCGCGCTGTATTCCCGCAAGGCCTCATCGCCACGCGTTTTCACGTTATCGAGAATATCGTTAACAGTGCGGGTAATGCTTTCAGAGGCGGAGATCGCCGGGCGCATTAACAGCTGGCGTTGTTGCTCCGCAGTACAGCTATTCCAGTCAATGATTGTGTTAAAGCTCATGGCGATCACTCCATCATCTTCTCAATCGGCAGGACCAGGATTGAACTGGCACCCAGCGCTTTCAGTTTTTCCATCGTTTCCCAGAACAGGGTTTCGCTGCTGACCATGTGCATCGCTACGCGTTGTTGATCACCTGCCAGCGGCAGAATGGTTGGGCGTTCGGCACCTGGCAGCAGGGCGATGACTTCATCCAGTCGGTCGGTCGGTGCGTGCATCATGATGTATTTTGATTCGCGCGCCTGGATCACGCCCTGAATACGCGTCAGCAGTTTGTCGATCAGTTGCTGTTTGGATTCTTCCATTTCGCCATCGCGTTGGATCAGGCAGGCTTTCGAGCGGTAGATAACTTCGACTTCGCGCAGGCCGTTAGCTTCCAGCGTGGCACCGGTGGAAACCAGATCGCAAATCGCATCCGCCAGTCCGGCGCGCGGCGCAACTTCGACAGAACCGTTCAGTAAGCAGGATTTAAAAGAGATACCTTTCTGGTCGAGATAACGCTTGAGCAGGTGAGGATAAGAGGTGGCGATACGTTTACCGTTTAAGGAGAGCGGGCCGTCCCAGGCTTCATCAACCGGCGTTGCCAGCGAAAGGCGACAGCCGCCGAAATCCAGACGACGCAGGGTAAAGTAGCGAGGATCTTCACCCTGGGCGCGGCGGTTAAGCAGCTCTTCTTCCAGCACGTTTTCGCCGATAATCCCTAGGTCAACCACGCCGTCCATTACCAGACCGGGAATGTCGTCGTCACGTACGCGCAGAATATCAATCGGCATGTTTTCTGCCATCGCGATCAGGCGCTGGGTGTGAAGATTAATTTTAATGCCGCAGCGCGCCAGTAATTCGCGTGAGTCATCACTTAAACGGCCGGATTTCTGCATAGCTATGCGTAAACGAGTGTTGTCTGTCATTTTCTTATTCCTCTTTAAACCTGTCTGAACCGTTATCAACCGCGCAATAAAAAAGCCCCCGGAAGGTGATCTTCCGGGGGCTTTCTCATGCGTTCATGCACCACTGGAAGATCTGAATGTCTTCCAGCACACATCGCCTGAAAGACTAGTCAGGATGATGGTGATGATGGTGATGTTTAAATTGAACGCGTGTCATAAAAGTCTCTGTGAATGTTTATTCAACTGATGTCTTTTAACCTAAACCACTTTCACGTTAGAAAGCAAGGGCTTTTTTATATATTTTATGGCGATGGATTTGTTTAATGAATGAGCGGGGAAAGGAGAGGGCCAGGAGTGGCTACGTTAAAAAAGTAATCGTGAAAATATGTCTTTAAAACCCTCAAGAACATTGTGTTCTGTAACTAAAGTGGGCTTGGTTCCTGCCGGATGCGGCGTGAATGCCTTATCTGGTCTACAAATGTTGCCTAAATTCAATATATTGATGTTTTTGTAGGACTGATAAGCGGAGCGCATCAGGCAATTGTATATTTGCTAACAGTTTCGATTTCATTCATAGAATGAATTGTCAGTTTTGATACGCTAGCGTAGCCTTATAGATCTAAGGTGTATCAGGAGATAACGGATGAAAAAGGTCGCAATTGTCGGGTTAGGGTGGTTAGGCATGCCGCTGGCGATGTCACTTTCAGCGCGAGGCTGGCAAGTCACCGGGAGTAAAACCACACAAGATGGCGTCGAAGCGGCCCGAATGAGTGGCATTGATAGTTATCTGCTTCGCATGGAACCTGAGTTAGTTTGCGATTCTGACGATCTGGATGCCCTGATGGATGCTGATGCGCTGGTCATCACGCTTCCGGCACGTCGTAGCGGCCCCGGCGATGAGTTCTATTTACAAGCGGTACAAGAGTTAGTGGATAGTGCGCTGGCTCATCATATTCCCCGCATTATTTTTACCAGCTCAACGTCTGTCTATGGCGACGCACAAGGCACCGTTAAAGAAACCACCCCGCGTAATCCGGTGACCAACAGTGGACGAGTATTAAAAGAACTTGAAGACTGGCTGCACAATTTACCCGGTACTTCAGTCGATATTCTGCGTCTTGCGGGCCTGGTCGGGCCGGAACGTCATCCTGGTCGCTTTTTTGCCGGAAAAACCGCGCCTGATGGTGAACATGGTGTCAATTTAGTCCATTTAGAAGATGTTATTGGCGCTATCACCCTGTTGTTACAGGCACCTAAAGGCGGACACATCTATAATATATGTGCGCCAGCTCACCCTGCGCGTAATGTTTTTTATCCGCAAATGGCCCGTTTATTGGGGCTTGAACCTCCGCAGTTCAGAAATAGTCTGGACAGCGGCAAAGGTAAGATTATTGATGGCAGCCGGATTTGTAATGAACTGGGATTTGAATACCAGTATCCCGATCCGCTGGTAATGCCGCTGGAGTAAACGATCACGCCAGCAGGACGCCGCATGCACTGCAAGGGGGCGTGTATGAAACCACTGCTGGATGTGTTGATGATCCTCGATGCCTTAGAAAAAGAAGGCAGTTTTGCGGCGGCGTCGGCCAAACTCTATAAGACGCCGTCCGCTCTGAGTTACACCGTTCACAAGCTGGAAAGCGACCTTAACATTCAATTGCTTGATCGTAGTGGTCACCGCGCAAAATTCACCCGCACCGGAAAAATGTTATTAGAGAAGGGGCGGGAAGTTCTGCATACCGTGCGAGAACTGGAAAAACAGGCGATAAAACTGCATGAAGGCTGGGAAAACGAGCTGGTGATTGGCGTGGACGACACCTTCCCTTTTTCTCTTCTCGCGCCACTTATTGAAGCTTTTTATCAACATCATAGCGTGACGCGCCTGAAGTTTATCAATGGCGTGCTCGGTGGTTCCTGGGATGCCCTGACTCAGGGACGAGCGGATATTATTGTTGGTGCGATGCATGAGCCACCATCTTCCAGTGAGTTTGGTTTTTCACGGTTGGGTGATCTCGAACAAGTCTTTGCGGTCGCGCCTCATCATCCGTTAGCCCTGGAAGAAGAACCGTTAAACCGTCGTATCATTAAGCGATATCGGGCGATTGTGGTAGGGGATACTGCGCAGGCAGGCGCTTCTACGGCCTCGCAACTTCTCGACGAACAAGAAGCCATTACCGTTTTCGATTTTAAAACCAAGCTGGAGCTGCAAATTAGCGGCCTTGGCTGCGGCTATTTACCCCGTTATCTGGCGCAACGTTTTCTCGATAGTGGCGCGTTAATCGAGAAGAAAGTGGTCGCCCAAACTCTCTTTGAACCTGTCTGGATTGGCTGGAACGAACAGACCGCAGGACTTGCCAGCGCCTGGTGGCGAGACGAGATTTTAGCAAATAGTGCGATCGCCGGTGTTTATGCAAAATCTGATGACGGAAAATCAGCCATTTAAAGAAAAATTATTATGACAAGCCTCTCATTCTCTTGTCATTTCCCCCCCATTTAGGCACAATGCGCCGCTGTCAAAAAATGACTAAAAACCGACGTTTAATTAGCGTCGGTTATTTTTTGCTTCAAACCAATCATTCATACCAAGAGGCCGGGCTTCGTACCGGATAGATATTTACTAAAAATCGACAGTTGTTGTCGCTGAGGAATCCAAAAAAATGGGGCAATTTTTTGCTTACGCGACGGTTATTACCGTAAAGGAGAATGACCATGTCGCATAACGTTACTCCAAACACCTCTCGCGTGGAATTGCGTAAAACGCTTACGTTAGTTCCGGTTGTAATGATGGGTCTTGCCTATATGCAGCCGATGACGCTGTTTGATACATTTGGTATCGTTTCAGGCCTCACGGATGGTCATGTGCCGACAGCCTATGCGTTCGCATTGATTGCGATCCTGTTTACGGCTCTGAGCTACGGGAAGCTGGTTCGCCGCTATCCTTCTGCTGGCTCTGCATACACTTACGCCCAGAAATCCATTAGCCCGACTGTCGGCTTTATGGTGGGTTGGTCTTCTCTGCTCGACTATCTGTTCGCGCCGATGATCAACATTCTGCTGGCGAAAATCTATTTTGAAGCTCTGGTGCCTTCCATTCCATCGTGGATGTTTGTGGTGGCGCTGGTGGCCTTTATGACCGCCTTTAACCTGCGTAGTCTGAAATCCGTAGCGAACTTCAACACTGTAATTGTAGTGTTGCAGGTAGTGCTGATCGCGGTAATTCTGGGCATGGTAGTTTACGGCGTATTTGAAGGTGAAGGCGCTGGTACGCTGGCGAGCACTCGTCCGTTCTGGTCTGGTGATGCACATGTCATTCCGATGATCACTGGTGCGACGATTCTGTGCTTCTCCTTTACCGGCTTTGACGGCATCAGCAACTTGTCGGAAGAAACCAAAGATGCAGAGCGCGTGATCCCGCTTGCAATTTTCCTGACCGCGCTTATCGGTGGCATGATCTTCATCTTTGCAACTTACTTCCTGCAACTGTACTTCCCGGATATCTCTCGCTTTAAAGATCCGGATGCGTCACAGCCAGAAATCATGCTGTATGTTGCGGGTAAAGCGTTCCAGGTCGGCGCGCTGATCTTCTCCACCATTACCGTACTGGCGTCCGGTATGGCGGCGCACGCAGGCGTGGCGCGTCTGATGTACGTAATGGGTCGTGACGGCGTGTTCCCGAAAAGCTTCTTCGGTTATGTACACCCGAAATGGCGTACTCCGGCGATGAACATCATCCTGGTTGGCGCGATTGCTCTGCTGGCAATCAACTTCGACCTGGTAATGGCTACGGCGCTGATTAACTTTGGTGCGCTGGTGGCGTTCACCTTCGTTAACCTGTCGGTTATCTCGCAGTTCTGGATCCGTGAGAAGCGTAACAAGACGCTGAAAGATCACTTCCAGTATCTGTTCCTGCCGATGTGTGGTGCGCTGACTGTAGGTGCGCTGTGGGTTAACCTGGAAGAAAGCTCAATGGTTCTGGGTCTGATCTGGGCGGCAATCGGCCTGATTTACCTGGCTTGTGTCACCAAGAGCTTCCGTAACCCGGTTCCGCAGTACGAAGACGTTGCATAATCTTACAAGCCGGATGACATAATCATCCGGTAAATCTCAAAAAGCCGGAGTTTGTCGCTCCGGCTTTTTTGTTTCAGACGATCTCTTCCGCGTACTGCCAAAGCGCTTTTAACAGCGCCACTTTCTCTTTGTCATCGGCATATTGTTGTGCCAGCATCTGCAATTCATCAGCATAGCCCTGCAAAAACTCTGGCGTGAAGACCTGGCGGCGGTGCTCCAGCCAGCGTTGCTGCTCGGCATAATCCAGCGTCCCCGGGAAGTTGCGCGCCCGATAATTGAACAACAGCTTTGCAATCCGTTTATCAACAAAAGTGATATCCAGTGCCGGTAAATTACGCGGCTCGGTTTCCAGCACAATTTTCATTGCTGCACGATCGGCGTCACTGAAAAAGCCATTATAAAGCTGTGCATCCACGTTATCTGAAGGCGTAAACGGTTCGGCTTCGGCGAATATGGCCACCACTTTTTCACGCACTTGCGGATTTTCACGCAGAATTTTTAGGTTATCGAGGCAATACTGACGATTAATTCCCAGTCGGTCGGCATCTTCCGGGCGTAGCGTATTCGCCTGGGCCAGCACCGGACATTTATTGATATGCACCAGTTTAACCGGAACGGCGGCGTTATCGCCAAGATCGGCTTTTGCGGTATATAGACGCTCGCGCAATGTGTCGCTATCCAGTTCCAGTAATGGCGAAATGTCTCCTGCCAAATCCACCATAATTACGGCATTGCGATTTTCAGGATGCCACGCCAGCGGTGCTACCCAGCTGGTATTGCCGCGCCATGCCCCAAACATTCCGGAAACGTGAACCAGGGGTTTCATCTGCGGAACATCAATCAACGCCATCAGTTTGTGTTTATTGCGATGGGTAAAGAGATAATCAAACAGGCGTGGCTGACGCATTTTTACCAGCTTTGCCATCGCAATAGTGGCGTACACATCAGCCATCGCATCGTGGGCGTTGCTATGTTCAATACCATTCGCTTTGGTTAAATGCTCAAGGCGAAAGCTCGGTAGACCGTCATCATTTTCAGGCCAGTTTATTCCTTCCGGGCGCAGGGCATAACAGGCACGCATAACATCCAGTAAATCCCAGCGCGAGTTATCATGCTGCCAGCTCCAGGCGTAAGGATCGTAGAAATTACGATAAAAAACGTTGCGTGTGACTTCGTCGTCGAAACGCACATTGTTGTAGCCCAGAATACAGGTCTTCGGTACGGTAAAAAGCGAGTGAATACGGGCGGCAAACGTGGCTTCGTTTTCTCCTTTCGCCCGTGCCTCCTGCGGGGTAATACCGGTAATTAATACTGCTCCAGGCTGGGGTAAATAGTCATCCGCGGGCTTGCAGTAAAAAACATCGGGTTCGCCGATGACATTGAATTCGTTATCAGTGCGAATGGCTGCGAACTGTGCAGGGCGATCTAACGCGGGGTGCGTTCCAAAGGTTTCGTAATCGTGAAACAAAAAGGTAGATTGTTGCTTACCGTCATTCATCATTAGGTTAAATCCGTTATTTCTGCTGTCTGCCAGAGTATCAAATATCACCGTGCTAATCAGCTTTAGCGCGACAATTTGGCAGCGAGTGGCAACAGATCATGTCAGATAAAAATGAGATAGTAGTCACATTTTCTTGCACTTTATTCCAGCCAGTTCATAAGTATTTCCGTAAAAAGAACAGCTATTTGAAACTCCTGAGGGTTTGCTGTTGAAACGCCGTCTTATTATTGCTGCTTCTTTGTTCGTTTTTAACTTATCGTCTGGTTTTGCGGCGGAAAACATTCCTTTTTCACCTCAGCCTCCAGAGATTCATGCCGGGTCCTGGGTATTGATGGATTACACCACCGGTCAGATTCTCACCGCGGGTAATGAGCATCAACAGCGCAATCCCGCCAGCCTGACAAAGCTGATGACGGGCTATGTCGTGGATCGCGCTATCGATAGTCATCGCATTACGCCAGACGATATTGTCACCGTAGGGCGCGATGCGTGGGCAAAAGATAATCCGGTTTTTGTTGGTTCTTCTCTGATGTTTTTGAAAGAGGGCGATCGCGTATCGGTACGTGATTTAAGCCGTGGTTTAATTGTGGATTCCGGAAATGACGCTTGTGTTGCACTGGCTGACTATATTGCCGGTGGGCAACGGCAGTTTGTTGAAATGATGAACAACTATGCCGAGAAACTGCATCTCAAGGATACGCATTTTGAAACAGTGCATGGTCTGGATGCACCTGGCCAGCATAGCTCGGCTTATGATTTAGCTGTGCTTTCTCGCGCTATCATCCACGGCGAGCCCGAGTTTTATCATATGTACAGTGAGAAAAGCCTCACCTGGAACGGTATCACCCAGCAAAACCGTAACGGGTTATTGTGGGATAAAACCATGAATGTTGACGGCCTGAAAACGGGTCATACTTCTGGTGCCGGGTTTAATCTCATTGCTTCGGCTGTAGATGGGCAGCGTCGTCTCATTGCAGTGGTAATGGGGGCTGACAGTGCAAAAGGTCGTGAGGAAGAGGCAAGAAAATTACTGCGTTGGGGGCAACAAAACTTTACTACGGTGCAAATTTTGCACCGTGGGAAAAAGGTCGGTACGGAACGCATCTGGTATGGTGATAAAGAAAATATCGACCTGGGAACGGAACAAGAGTTCTGGATGGTGCTACCGAAAGCCGAAATTCCACATATCAAAGCCAAATATACCCTTGATGGTAAAGAACTCACCGCGCCAATTAACGCCCATCAGCGGGTAGGGGAAATTGAACTTTACGACCGTGATAAACAGGTGGCGCACTGGCCGCTGGTTACCCTGGAATCTGTCGGGGAAGGCAGCATGTTTTCCCGCCTGAGTGATTATTTCCACCATAAGGCTTGACCTTTCTTTTGCAGCAGACTGGCAGGAGTGCGAGTCTGCTCGCATAATCAACACTCATTCCTTGTGGTTTTAATATTGCAACTATACTGTATATAAAAACAGTATTAATGGAGGCGTCATGAACTACGAGATTAAGCAGGAAGATAAACGTACCGTTGCAGGTTTCCATCTCGTTGGCCCGTGGGAACAGACGGTAAAGAAAGGCTTTGAGCAGTTGATGATGTGGGTAGATAGCAAAAATATTGTGCCGAAGGAGTGGGTTGCTGTCTATTACGACAATCCAGATGAAACACCCGCCGAAAAATTACGCTGCGACACCGTCGTGACGGTGCCGAATAACTTTACGCTCCCTGAAAACA
Source organism: Escherichia sp. MOD1-EC5189 (assembly GCF_002966045.1). Classification (NCBI taxonomy): domain Bacteria; kingdom Pseudomonadati; phylum Pseudomonadota; class Gammaproteobacteria; order Enterobacterales; family Enterobacteriaceae; genus Escherichia; species Escherichia sp. MOD1-EC5189. Next base: position 65,589 of record NZ_PTRX01000007.1, read on the forward strand.
GTGAGGGCGTCATTCTGACAGAAATTTCAGGTGGTCAGTATGCGGTGGCGGTGGCTCGTGTAGTCGGTGATGATTTTGCTAAACCCTGGTATCAGTTCTTTAATAGTCTCTTGCAGGACAGTGCTTATGAAATGTTACCAAAGCCCTGCTTTGAGGTTTATTTGAACAATGGCGCGGAAGAGGGGTACTGGGATATCGAAATGTATGTTGCGGTGCAGCCAAAACATCACTAATTCATCTCAGGGCGGTGTGTTAACGCGATGACCACTCTTTTTTTGAAAGCGAAAAGAGTAAGATGCGCCTTTCAAATTTTTCGCTCCTGCCGGGAAATTACACTGTTCCCGGTATGTCCGTCGGATAATTCAGAGGCGCGCCTTCTGGCCGACAGATGTGTTATGAGCGCTTTTAATCTTCATTAACGGAGTTTCTGCGTGCGTGCCGATAAGTCATTAAGCCCGTTTGAAATCCGGGTATACCGCCATTACCGCATTGTGCATGGTACTCGGGTCGCGCTGGCATTCCTGCTCACTTTTCTCATTATCCGCCTGTTTACTATCCCGGAAAGCACCTGGCCGCTGGTCACCATGGTGGTGATTATGGGGCCAATCTCGTTCTGGGGTAACGTTGTCCCTCGCGCATTCGAACGTATTGGCGGTACGGTGTTGGGGTCGATTTTAGGTCTTATCGCTCTGCAACTGGAGTTAATCTCGTTACCGCTGATGTTAGTCTGGTGCGCGGCGGCTATGTTTCTTTGCGGTTGGCTGGCGCTGGGCAAGAAACCGTATCAAGGTTTATTGATTGGGGTGACGCTGGCAATTGTTGTTGGTTCCCCGACAGGTGAAATTGATACGGCGTTATGGCGAAGCGGCGATGTGATCCTCGGCTCTTTACTGGCAATGTTGTTTACCGGCATCTGGCCACAACGGGCGTTCATCCACTGGCGCATTCAACTGGCAAAAAGTCTGACCGAGTATAATCGGGTCTATCAATCTGCATTCTCACCGAACTTACTCGAACGCCCGCGTCTGGAAAGCCATCTACAAAAACTCCTGACCGATGCCGTGAAAATGCGTGGGCTGATTGCGCCCGCCAGCAAAGAAACCCGTATTCCAAAATCGATATATGAAGGTATCCAGACCATTAATCGCAATCTGGTTTGTATGCTGGAGTTGCAAATCAATGCATACTGGGCCACGCGCCCCAGCCATTTCGTGTTATTGAACGCGCAAAAACTTCGTGATACCCAGCACATGATGCAGCAAATACTGCTGAGCCTTGTTCATGCGCTGTACGAAGGTAATCCGCAGCCGGTTTTTGCCAATACGGAAAAATTGAACGATGCTGTGGAAGAGCTGCGTCAGTTGCTCGATAACCACCATGACCTGAAGGTCGTGGAAACACCAATCTATGGCTATGTGTGGCTGAACATGGAAACGGCACATCAGCTTGAGTTGCTATCGAATCTGATTTGCCGGGCCTTGCGCAAATAATTCCTGAACTTCAGAATCATCTTGCTGCTGCTTCGATTCAGCAAGGATAAAGGGTATGATAGTGAAAAGGGATAAAAGCATTGTCATCTGCGGCAGCTATGAGTAATGTTGGCCCTAACGAATAGCGGTTGCTTAAACGAATCCGACTCTCACATTATCAGGGGTATAAAAATGGAAACTACCAAGCCTTCATTCCAGGACGTACTGGAATTTGTTCGTCTGTTCCGTCGTAAGAACAAACTGCAACGTGAAATTCAGGACGTTGAGAAAAAGATCCGTGACAACCAGAAGCGCGTCCTGCTGCTGGACAACCTGAGTGATTACATCAAGCCGGGGATGAGCGTTGAAGCAATCCAGGGCATCATCGCCAGCATGAAAGGTGACTATGAAGATCGCGTTGACGATTACATCATCAAAAATGCCGAGCTCTCCAAAGAACGCCGCGATATCTCCAAAAAGCTGAAAGCTATGGGCGAAATGAAAAACGGCGAAGCGAAGTAATTCCTGTTTTATTCAATGAGGGTTGCCCGGTAACCCTCATTGCTCATTGCTCATTGTTTCTTTTCTGTGTATCACCGTCATCATTCCCATCTGATAACCTATTGAAATTAGCGACAGCCTTCTTCTGTATGCAGCAAGACAAAAAGTTCTGCAACTCCATTGTTATTAACCGCACTGGTTACTAACACATTGTGCGCTCCAGCTTCCCGTAACCAACTTTTCACCAAAGATATTTGTTCCATGCTGGCTAAATCTGCTTTGGTGACTACTCCAGTAACAGGGCGATTCATTGACGAGGTAAAGCCTGGCGAAAAAGGGGACCACGGTGCGTCCGCATTAAGCACCCCCGCGATAATGTCCGTTTCTCAGGCACTGACCAACAATGCACTGTAGAGGCGGCGATTTTATTGGTGAGGACTGGCAGCAAGATTTCCAGCCTCTTGACGGTGGGCCTGTGCAATCGTTATCAGATTCGTATAGCGATTATTCAGTGCTGCTATTGATAGCAGCTGAAAGCGAGATATCCGTACCAGAATGGCTCGCTCATTCTGAGGGAACGACGGTAATTTTGATTGCAGAACACAATGCCCGTTTGCTGAATGGTCCGGCTGGTGGGGCTGTAGCATTGATCCATTATCTGAATGAAATCTGTCATTCCAGAGAAACCGCTGTCAATGACGCATTTTGTCGGACGTTAACACGAGGAAGTCTGGCTATTCCGCAATGCCATCTTCTTTCGTAATGGATTGAGAATGCTGGATTTTTAATTATATTACGCGCAGTATTAATCGCGTAAATGTTTTGCGGTCAGCAACAGTGGGGGAACCATTGTTCTGTTCAATGAATACCATCATACAATTGAATCAGGAGTCGGTATGATGATTTTGGTGACGGGGGGCGCACGGAGCGGGAAGAGTCGCCACGCAGAGGCGCTTATTGGGGACTCTTCACAGGTTCTGTATATCGCCACCTCGCAAATCCTTGATGATGAGATGGCTGCACGGATAGAACATCATCGGCAAGGCCGCCCGGCTCACTGGCGCACAGTGGAGCGCTGGCAACATCTTGATGAATTAATTCATGCAGACATTAACCCGAATGAGGCTGTGTTGCTGGAATGCGTTACCACAATGGTGACTAATCTGTTGTTTGATTATGGCGGCGATAAAGACCCTGATGAATGGGATTATCAGGCGATGGAACAGGCGATTAATGCTGAGATTCAGTCGTTGATTGCTGCCTGCCAACGTTGCCCCGCAAAGGTTGTATTAGTGACTAACGAAGTGGGAATGGGGATTGTGCCGGAGAGTCGTCTGGCACGACATTTTCGTGATATTGCCGGGCGGGTAAATCAGCAGTTGGCCGCTGCGGCAAATGAAGTATGGCTGGTGGTTTCGGGTATTGGAGTAAAAATCAAATGAGTAAATTATTTTGGGCGATGCTCTCATTTATTACGCGTCTGCCTGTACCGCGTCGCTGGTCCCAGGGACTGGATTTCGAGCATTATTCTCGCGGTATTATTACTTTTCCTTTAATTGGATTATTGCTTGGCGCGATTAGCGGGCTGGTCTTCATGGTGCTGCAGGCATGGTGTGGCGTACCACTGGCGGCATTGTTTAGCGTACTTGTGCTGGCGCTGATGACCGGGGGATTCCACCTGGACGGCCTCGCTGATACCTGTGATGGCGTATTTTCTGCACGTAGCCGCGATCGCATGTTGGAAATCATGCGTGATAGCCGTTTAGGCACCCACGGCGGTCTGGCATTGATTTTTGTTGAACTGGCAAAGATTCTGGTGTTAAGCGAGCTGGCTTTGCGTGGCGAACCGATCCTTGCATCACTGGCGGCAGCATGTGCGGTCAGCCGTGGGACTGCCGCATTATTGATGTATCGTCATCGTTATGCCCGGGAAGAAGGGCTTGGCAATGTGTTCATTGGCAAAATTGATGGGCGACAAACCTGCGTCACACTCGGTTTAGCCGCTATTTTTGCTGCCGTATTATTGCCAGGTATGCATGGTGTGGCTGCTATGGTGGTGACGATGGTGGCGATTTTCATCCTCGGTCAGCTTCTCAAACGTACGCTGGGCGGGCAAACCGGCGATACGCTGGGAGCAGCCATAGAGCTTGGTGAACTGGTCTTCCTGCTGGCACTGCTATAAAGAGACGTGACATGCAAACACTTGCCAATTTACTGAATACGATCCCTGCCATCGATCCTGCCGCTATGTCGCGTGCACAACGGCATATTGACGGGTTACTCAAACCTGTTGGTAGCCTGGGAAGGCTGGAGGCGCTTGGCGTACAACTGGCGGGAATGCCGGGGTTGAATGGCATACCGCATGTGGGCAAAAAAGCGGTACTGGTTATGTGTGCCGATCACGGCGTCTGGGAGGAAGGGGTCGCTATTTCCCCAAAAGAAGTGACAGCCATTCAGGCTGAAAATATGACCCGCGGAACAACCGGCGTGTGTGTGCTGGCAGCACAAGCGGGCGCTAACGTCCACGTAATTGATGTTGGTATTGATACTGCTGAGCCTATCCCCGGGCTTATCAACATGCGTGTCGCACGAGGTAGCGGCAACATTGCTTCAGGTCCGGCAATGAGTCGCTGTCAGGCTGAAGAGTTGCTTTTGGACGTCATATGTTATACGCGGGAGCTGGCAACAAACGGTGTCACGTTGTTTGGCGTAGGTGAACTGGGGATGGCAAACACGACACCGGCAGCGGCGATAGTGAGCACTATCACTGGCCGGGATCCTGAAGAAGTGGTTGGGATTGGCGCAAACCTGCCGACAGATAAACTGGCTAATAAAATTGATGTTGTGCGACGGGCGATTACGTTGAATCAACCAAATCCGCAGGATGGCGTTAATGTTCTGGCAAAAGTGGGTGGATTTGATTTGGTCGGAATGGCTGGCGTGATGTTAGGCGCTGCTTCCTGCGGTTTACCCGTGTTGCTGGATGGATTTCTTTCTTATGCTGCCGCGCTCGCAGCCTGCCAGATGTCTCCTGCAATCAAACCGTATCTCATTCCTTCTCACCTGTCGGCAGAAAAAGGGGCGCGTATAGCGCTGTCGCATTTGGGGCTGGAGCCTTATCTCAATATGGATATGCGTTTAGGTGAGGGAAGTGGCGCAGCTCTGGCGATGCCCATCATCGAAGCTGCCTGTGCGATATACAACAGCATGGGCGAACTTGCTGCCAGTAATATTGTTCTACCGGGGAATACGACTTCTGATTTGAACAGTTAAAAACGAAAAGTCTGATAAAAGCTATACTTATCGGATAGTATTCGCGACTTAGGAAAGGGACATGATGCGTCGTGTAAATATTTTTTGCTCATTTGCTCTACTTTTTGCCAGCCATAATAGCCTGGCGGTAACTTATCCATTACCTCCAGAGGGTAGCCGTTTAGTGGGACAGTCGCTTACTGTAACTGTTCCTGATCACAATACCCAGCCGCTGGAGACTTTTGCCGCACAATACGGGCAAGGGTTAAGTAACATGCTGGAAGCGAATCCTGGCGCTGATGTTTTCTTGCCGAAGTCAGGCTCGCAACTCACCATTCCGCAGCAACTGATTTTGCCCGCCACTGTTCGTAAAGGGATTGTGATTAACGTCGCTGAGATGCGTCTTTATTACTACCCTCCAGACAGTAATACTGTGGAAGTCTTTCCTATTGGTATCGGCCAGGCTGGGCGAGAAACCCCGCGTAACTGGGTGACTACCGTTGAACGTAAACAAGAAGCACCAACCTGGACGCCAACGCCGAACACCCGGCGCGAATATGCGAAACGAGGGGAGAGTTTGCCCGCATTTGTTCCTGCGGGGCCTGATAATCCCATGGGGCTGTACGCGATTTATATTGGCAGGCTATATGCCATCCACGGTACCAATGCCAATTTTGGTATTGGGCTCCGGGTAAGTCAGGGCTGTATTCGTCTGCGCAATGACGATATCAAATATCTGTTTGATAATGTTCCTGTAGGTACTCGTGTACAAATTATTGATCAGCCAGTGAAATACACAACGGAACCGGATGGATCAAAGTGGCTGGAAGTTCATGAGCCGCTGTCGCGCAACCGTGCGGAATATGAGTCAGACCGAAAAGTGCCTTTGCCAGTAACGCCATCTTTGCGGGCGTTCATTAACGGGCAAGAAGTTGATGTGAATCGCGCAAATGCTGCATTGCAGCGCCGATCAGGAATGCCTGTGCAAATTAGTTCTGGTTCAAGACAGATGTTTTAAGAGCGTTGTTAATTAGAAAGCAAAAAGCCTGCTCGAAAGCAGGCTTTTTTGAATTTGGCTCCTCTGACTGGACTCGAACCAGTGACATACGGATTAACAGTCCGCCGTTCTACCGACTGAACTACAGAGGAATCGTGTGAACGGGGCGCATATTAATGGCAGTGCATGGTGATGTCAAAGGGTGAAATGCATTTTTTTGTTTGTTTGCTGTCAATTTCAACAAAGTGGTGAGCTTTCAATCTTATTGGGTAATGAACCATCGTGGTGCATACCCTCCTTTTATAGGGCAGGGGAACGCGACAGCTGATTAAAGGAGCCAATGACGAATCTATCATAATCTCTTATTTGACAGTTGCTTAGCTTGTACATCAACGCCAAAATAAAACTGGCAAGCATCTTGCACTCTGGTTGTAAGTAATGGCGGCACTTGGGCCGATTCTTAAACACCGGAGGCAACATGAACTTCAGACGCTTGAAATACTTCGTAAAAATTGTAGATATTGGTAGCCTGACCCAGGCTGCTGAAGTATTGCATATCGCACAACCAGCGCTCAGTCAGCAGGTTGCCACACTGGAAGGTGAGTTAAACCAACAACTTTTGATTCGCACAAAACGGGGCGTTACGCCAACTGACGCCGGAAAAATTCTCTATACCCATGCGCGGGCCATTTTACGTCAGTGTGAGCAGGCCCAACTGGCGGTGCATAACGTTGGTCAGGCATTATCGGGGCAAGTCTCGATTGGCTTTGCGCCAGGAACCGCTGCGTCATCCATCACCATGCCCTTATTACAGGCGGTTCGCGCTGAATTCCCGGAGGTCGTTATCTATCTTCATGAAAATAGCGGTGCAGTGCTTAACGAAAAACTGATAAGCCACCAACTCGATATGGCAGTGATTTATGAGCATTCTCCTGTGGTTGGTGTTTCCAGTCAGGCTTTGCTGAAAGAAGATCTTTTCCTGGTAGGAACGCAAGATTGTCCGGGGCAAAGCGTTGATGTTAATGCTATAGCACAAATGAACCTCTTTCTCCCCAGCGATTACAGTGCCGTTAGACTTCGTGTTGATGAGGCTTTTTCCCTACGGCGGCTTACAGCAAAAGTTATTGGGGAAATTGAGTCTATTGCCACGCTTACCGCAGCAATTGCCAGCGGCATGGGCGTTGCGGTATTACCCGAATCGGCCGCGCGTTCGTTATGTGGCGCAGTAAACGGATGGATGTCACGCATTACCACACCTTCAATGAGTCTCTCTTTGTCATTAAATTTACCCGCCAGAGCGAACTTATCACCACAGGCGCAAGCAGTGAAAGAGTTGTTAATGTCAGTGATGAGTTCTCCAGTGATGGAAAAAAGGCAGTGGCAATTGGTGAGCTAAGCGTTATATCGGGATGGAATAAGATGCGGGTTTTTATTATTTGTTATGCCGGGCATTAGACTTTAACAATAACGTGATATCTGAACTGCCCGGAGTTTACCGTGAATTTCCAACAACTAAAGATAATCCGCGAGGCTGCACGTCAGGATTACAACCTGACAGAGGTTGCGAATATGCTTTTTACCTCACAGTCAGGCGTCAGCCGTCACATTCGGGAACTGGAGGATGAACTTGGCATCGAAATATTTGTTCGACGAGGTAAGCGACTGCTGGGCATGACTGAACCGGGCAAAGCATTACTGGTCATTGCAGAACGTATTCTGAATGAAGCCAGTAATGTTCGTCGTCTTGCAGACCTGTTTACCAACGATACGTCTGGCGTTCTCACTATTGCAACGACGCATACTCAGGCACGTTATAGCTTGCCTGAGGTCATTAAAGCTTTTCGCGAACTTTTCCCGGAGGTTCGGCTGGAGCTAATCCAGGGTACACCACAGGAAATTGCGACGTTGTTGCAAAATGGCGAAGCTGATATTGGTATCGCCAGCGAGCGTTTAAGTAATGACCCGCAGCTCGTCGCCTTCCCGTGGTTTCGTTGGCACCATAGTTTGCTTGTTCCACTCGATCATCCCTTGACGCAAATTATACCGTTGACGCTGGAATCAATAGCGAAGTGGCCGTTAATCACTTACCGACAGGGGATTACGGGGCGCTCACGTATTGATGACGCATTTGTCCGCAAAGGTTTGCTGGCAGATATTGTATTAAGTGCGCAGGATTCTGATGTCATTAAAACCTATGTTGCACTTGGGCTGGGGATTGGATTAGTTGCCGAACAATCCAGCGGTGAACAAGAGGAAAAGAATTTAATCCGTCTGGATACGCGGCATCTTTTCGATGCTAATACTGTCTGGTTGGGACTCAAGCGAGGACAACTTCAGCGTAACTATGTCTGGCGCTTTCTGGAACTTTGTAATGCAGGACTGTCAGTTGAGGATATCAAGCGCCAGGTGATGGAGAACAGTGAAGAGGAAATTGATTATCAGATATAGCAAAAAGCCCGCTATAAAAGCGGGCTTTTCAGAAATTTGGCTCCTCTGACTGGACTCGAACCAGTGACATACGGATTAACAGTCCGCCGTTCTACCGACTGAACTACAGAGGAATCGCTGTTGAGGCACATCTTAACGGCGAAAAATCTTTTGTCAAACCCGATTTTTAAATTTCCCAACTGTTTGCCGTTTCTATCAACAGTTTGTTGCATTTGCAGACAATTTGTTGGCGAAAATCTTTGCAGCTTTGCTGATTCTCCCTCATTATTTGAAATGTGGTTTCACTTTCTGCAATTAAGGTCGGCTTTGAATATCTCCTCTGCTTTACGCCAGGTTGTTCACGGCACTCGCTGGCACGCCAAACGCAAGAGTTACAAAGTGTTGTTCTGGCGCGAGATAACCCCGCTTGCTGTTCCTATCTTCATGGAGAACGCCTGTGTCCTGTTGATGGGTGTCCTGAGCACTTTTCTGGTCAGCTGGCTGGGAAAAGATGCGATGGCCGGCGTGGGATTGGCGGACAGCTTCAATATGGTCATTATGGCTTTTTTTGCAGCTATCGATCTTGGTACTACTGTCGTTGTGGCATTTAGTCTCGGTAAGCGGGATCGACGACGAGCGAGGGTGGCGACGCGGCAGTCATTGGTGATCATGACGTTGTTTGCCGTACTGTTGGCAACGCTTATTCATCATTTTGGCGAACAAATTATTGATTTCGTCGCGGGTGATGCCACGACAGAAGTTAAAGCACTGGCGTTGACTTATCTGGAGCTGACGGTACTCAGTTATCCAGCAGCTGCCATCACTTTGATTGGTAGCGGGGCACTTCGTGGTGCAGGGAATACGAAAATACCGCTACTGATTAACGGTAGCCTGAATATTCTTAATATTATTATTAGCGGCATATTGATTTACGGCCTTTTCTCCTGGCCGGGACTGGGATTTGTCGGGGCTGGGTTGGGGTTAACCATTTCTCGTTATATTGGCGCAGTGGCAATTTTGTGGGTGCTGGCGATTGGTTTTAATCCTGCGCTAAGGATTTCGTTAAAGAGCTATTTTAAACCGCTGAATTTTAGCATTATCTGGGAAGTCATGGGGATTGGTATTCCAGCGAGTGTCGAATCAGTGTTATTTACCAGTGGTCGGTTATTAACCCAAATGTTCGTTGCCGGGATGGGGACCAGTGTTATTGCCGGGAATTTTATCGCGTTTTCAATTGCGGCTCTTATCAACTTACCCGGAAGTGCGCTCGGCTCTGCTTCTACGATCATTACAGGCCGAAGGTTGGGGGTAGGGCAGATAGCGCAAGCAGAGATTCAGTTGCGGCATGTGTTCTGGCTGTCCACTCTTGGATTAACGGCCATCGCCTGGCTAACGGCTCCCTTTGCTGGGGTTATGGCATCGTTTTACACCCAGGATCCACAGGTTAAACATGTCGTTGTGATTCTGATTTGGCTAAATGCTTTATTTATGCCTATTTGGTCTGCCTCATGGGTGCTACCCGCTGGATTTAAGGGTGCTCGCGATGCCCGTTACGCCATGTGGGTTTCTATGTTGAGCATGTGGGGTTGCCGGGTTGTAGTCGGTTATGTGCTGGGAATCATGCTTGGCTGGGGTGTGGTTGGTGTCTGGATGGGAATGTTTGCCGACTGGGCTGTGCGGGCCGTGCTGTTTTACTGGCGCATGGTTACTGGACGTTGGCTGTGGAAATACCCTAGACCTGAGCCGCAAAAGTGTGAAAAAAAGCCAGCTGTGTCGGAATAAACGACAAAGTGCAGATTATTTCAGCAAACGATTTCAAATTTAAAAAACAGGCTTTGACATTAAGGATGGGCATCGCTAATATTCGCCTCGTTCTCACGATTCCTCTGTAGTTCAGTCGGTAGAACGGCGGACTGTTAATCCGTATGTCACTGGTTCGAGTCCAGTCAGAGGAGCCAAATTTTAGTTTTGAGACATCTCTATAAGTCTCAAAACAGTTAAAAAATAAAAATTATTTTTACCCGGTTACCTTGTAAAAAAGTGACTGGGTTTTTTGATTTCTGTGTTTCGTGCGCTTAATCGAGTCTCACGCTTCAGTGAGCAAATTGCCCCCCCAACAGACATCACGATTCGCAAGGTCAAAAAATTCGTTCCGTGAAGTACCGTACAAAGGTGTAGAGAAAAATGCCTTATGCGGGATGTTGCTGTCGCGTTTTTATCGGGAAACTAAACGTAATTGCCACTTTGTCTTCTGTAATCAGAAAAAGAAAACCTGGAATTTTAATAAATATTATTTCTCTGGGACCGGTATTTTTATAATCAATATGACGAGTTGAATATTATATTTATTATAAGAATTTAATGAGATTAAAGAAATCTGCCATAAAGACAGATTTCTTTAAAATATAATTAGAGATTTGCGACGTTATGATAAACTTTTTGAACATCGTCGTCATCTTCAAGAGCATCAACAAGCCCTTCAAAGATTTCTAAATCTTCTGGGGAAAGCTCAACTTCAGATTGAGCAATCATTTCTAATTCTGTTGTTGAGAACTCAGTGATTCCGGCTGCTTTTAGAGCCGCGATTCCTTTATGAAGGTCAGTTGGTTCAGTATAAATAACAATGTTACCTTCTTCTTCGGTCACATCACGAACATCAACTTCAGCTTCAAGTAAAATTTCAAAAATATGGTCAGGGTCTGTACCTTTAAATACAATCACACCCGTATTGTCAAACATATAGCTGACAGAACCTGCCGCTCCGATATTGCCGCCTTTTTTATTGAAAATTGTGCGAACGTTAGCAATTGTACGGTTAACATTGGAAGTCAATGTCTCGGCGATAATCATTGAGCCATTTGGACCAAAGCCTTCATAACGTCCCTGCACGAACGTTTCATCTCCGCCGCCTTTGGCTTTATCAATTGCTTTATCAATAACATGCTTTGGAACTTGTGCCTGCTTTGCTCGTTCAATAACGAATTTTAAAGATGTGTTTAATTCTGGATCGGGTTCACCTTGTTTGGCAGCAGCATAGATTTCTACACCGAATTTTGCATAAATTTTAGACGTTGCACCGTCTTTAGCCGTTTTTTTAGCAACAATATTGGCCCATTTACGTCCCACTGGAATGATCTCCTCGAAAATTTATTTACATTACTGGTAAATCGTTAACATGCGTTAATTCGGCATATTATATCATAACAGGAAAAATCTCGTCTATTAGAAATAAAAATATTCTAAATCCATAATCTTATATTTAATATCATAAAAACTAATGTTGTTGGCGGATTTTTTTATAATTGTGTTTTGAAAGCATACTTGCTTTTAATATATGGAAATCATTAAGGCTATAATAAAACTCGTATCCGCCCCAGGAAGCAAACAGCCTGCTTTATTGCAGGCTATTTGCTGGATGACTTACTAAATCCTTCACATCTATTCCTGATAAAAAGGAACAGAACTTATTACCGGAACGGCGGTTCATTAAAGGTTCGTAATTTACGTGAATGCAGTCGGTCGCCTTCTGCGCGCAGCAAATCGATCGCACGAATGCCAATTTGCAGGTGTTCGGAAATAGCGCCTTCATAAAAACGGTTAGCCTGACCGGGAAGTTTAATCTCACCATGCAAAGGTTTATCTGAAACACACAGTAGTGTCCCGTATGGCACGCGGAAACGATATCCTTGTGCGGCAATGGTTGCACTTTCCATATCAATTGCCACGGCACGGCTTAAGTTAAAACGAAGTGCAGAAGCTGAGTAACGTAATTCCCAGTTCCTGTCATCTGTGGTTACCACAGTGCCAGTACGTAGCCGCTGTTTAACTTCCTCTCCGGGCCTGCCGCTGACTAACTTGGTAGCGTCATAAAGCGCACGTTGCACTTCAGCAATGCTCGGAATAGGAATATCGGGCGGCAGTACCGCATCAAGAACGTGGTCATCGCGTAAATAAGCGTGTGCAAGTACATAATCTCCAATGGCCTGGCTTTCACGTAAGCCACCACAGTGACCAATCATCAACCAGACATCCGGGCGCAGCACCGCCAGATGATCGCAGATGGTTTTAGCATTTGACGGTCCCACGCCAATATTCACCAGAGTAATACCCTGACCATCGGCGGTAATTAAATGCCATGCTGGCATCTGGTGTTTTTTCCATGCAAGGTCGGAAATGGCTTCTTCTGGCGCTTCGGTTTCGGCGGTGATCCAGTTTCCGCCAGCACAAGAAAGGGCAATGTAGGGACTATCAGGGTCGAGGATCTGGCTGCATCCCCAACGAACGAATTCATCCACATAACGTGTGTAGTTGGTAAACAAGACGAACGGCTGAAAATGTTCAACTGGCGTACCGGTATAATGGCGCAACCGCGCGAGGGAAAAATCGACGCGGCGCGCATCAAAATGCGATAGCGGGGAGAATTCCGTTGGATGATAAATGCCGTCTGCAGTTTCATCGCCAATTTGCGCCAGTTCTGTTGTCGGGAAGTAGCGAGTTAATCCAGCGCTCATTGAGCGATCAAGTGTCAATTCAGAGCCATCGATGACATAAGGATAAGGGATTTCATGTTGCGAGGGTTGCACAGAAATATGCGCACCATAATCCTGATAAAGCAACGTTAGTTGCTCATTCAGGTACGAACGAAAGAGAGTAGGGCGAGTAATCGTGGTGGTGTAGCTGCCTGCGTGAGTAAAACGACCAAATGCGCGCGTTTTGGGGGGATTTGTTGTGCTACCGTCCCAGGTTACGGTCAGTGATGGATAGACAAAAAGACCTTCTTTACGGGCATTTTCATCAGGTAATTCGCCACTTTTAATATAGTTGCCAATGGCATTGCGTAAAGCGACTACAGATTGCTCATACAGCGCGTCGAGTTTTTCCAGTGCCTGAGCTGGGGTCAGACCGGAGCCCTTATTATTCATGTGTGTCTCCTGTTCCATACAATTACCGCACTTCCGATAGTATGTCACAGGAATGTGAAACAAAAGTGTAAGGCGAAGATCGGATGATCTTCGCCTGACTATCAAGCGTGTTGATTGTCTTTCATCAACAAAGCGGTTATTGCAGAAATGAGGCATCCAGCCAGCAAATAAATGGCGACGCTATGCCAGTTCCCGGCAAAGTAAGTGATAAGTGCAGCGGCAATGAAAGGTGTAAAGCCACCGCCAACCACACTGGCAACCTGATATCCGACTCCAGCGCCACTATAGCGATAACTGGCACCAAACATTTCGGTAAACATCGGTTGTTGCACGCACACCACCATGTCATGCGCAATGTTTGCCAGCATTATGGAGAAGAAAACTATCCAGAAAATAGATTGTGCTTCAAGCGCTATAAAGAAAGGAAATGCGCTCAACGTTCCGATTAACGCGCCTGTGATATACACCCTGCGGCGACCAAAACGATCGGCAAGCCAGGCAAAACAGGGAATTGTCAGACAGCTTAGTCCACCTACCAGCAAACCGATATTAAGGAAAAGTTCGCGCGGTAACCCCATATTTTGGGTTGAATAGTTAAGCGCAAAGGCGGTAACGATGTACATCGTCAGCAACTCGCACAGTCGTAGCGCAATAATCTTCAGGAAAGCACCGGGATGCCGTAATAGTGCTTCGATAACCGGAATGCGTTTTTTCGCGGCCGCTTGATTATGTTGCTGTTGTTCAAACTCCGCGGACTCCTCCATGCCATTACGCCCCCACAATGCTCCCAGCACCAGTACGATGCTAAACAGGAAAGGAATACGCCAGCCCCAGCTTAGAAACTGTTCGTCAGTCGTCATCATACTGATCAGTGAAACCAGTCCGGTTGAAAGCAGTAAACCTACACCGTAACCAACTTGTACACCGCTACTGTAAAAGGCTTTTTTATTCTTAGGTGCGCTTTCAACGGAAAGCAACGCTGCGCCTCCCCATTCGCCGCCGACGGCAAATCCCTGAATGGCACGCAGTGTCACCAGTAAAATGGGGGCCCACCAACCTATGGTCGAGAAGGAAGGAAGAATGCCAATCAAGGCTGTCGCGATGCCCATCATCCAGACGGTCAGCATTAACATGCGCTTACGTCCCAGTCGGTCGCCAAAGTGACCGAAAATGACACCGCCAAGTGGACGGAAAAGGAAGCCGACACCAAAGGTGGCAAATGCGGCGAGCGTTCCCATAGCCGGGCTTACTTGCGGGAAAAACTCGCGATTAAACACCAGTGCGGCGGTAATGCCATAGAGTAAAAAATCATACCAGTCGACGACGGCACCAGCGAAACTGCCTAACGCAGCTCGTCGGGCGCGACTTAACGAAAGCGTCCCTTCATCGGGACGAGTGGAGATGAGCGTGGAGTCCATAATGATCCTGTTTGTACTGTCTTTTTATAATTAGTATGGAAAAGGTAACTCACATTGCCGTCGATCTATAAACGAACCTTATGAGACTACCGCGCCAGAGCGCTTCTGCAAATGATTTTATGGCTGATTAACGGCAACATGAAAAATTCGATGGAAGATGAAATCGCAGGAGTTGCATAAGGATTGAGCAGAGCACCTACAGTTTTGAGATATGAAACATAAAAGTCCGCATATGCACAAAATTGCACCCTGATGATTCTGATAGACTGCATTGCATTATAACCAGTAGGGAGGCGAGGTTAGGTATGTTTTTAGCATCATTGTTGAGACGTATTGCATTTAGTTGCTACGATTATAAATCGTATACTTTCAATATTGAAAAAACAGAGTTTGTTGTCATCCATATTCCCGATCAGATTGGCGATGCTATGGCTATCTTTCCAGTGATTCGGGCGCTTGAATTGCATAAAATTAAGCATCTTTTAATTGTTACTTCGACTATTAATTTAGAAGTCTTTAATGCGCTCAAACTTGAACAGACTAAATTAACATTAGTCACAATGACTATGCAGGATCACGCAACATTAAAAGAAATAAAAGATTTAGCGAAGAACATAACACAGCGATACGGTACGCCGGATCTTTGTATAGAGGCGATGCGTAAAAAGAACCTGAAAACGATGTTATTTATCAGTCAGTTGAAAGCAAAAACGAATTTTCAGGTTGTAGGTTTAACCATGAAGTGCTACTCCCCTTTGTGTAAGAACGCGTCCCGGATGGATCAGAATCTCAGGGCTCCCGTACCCATGACATGGGCGTTTATGATGCGTGAAGCGGGTTTTCCTGCAGTCAGGCCAATATATGAATTACCATTAAGCGAGCAGGTAATAAATGAAGTACGTGAGGAATTGTGCACTTTAGGATCTTACATTGCGCTTAATTTAGATGGCAGCGTGCAGGAACGCACATTTTCGTTATCAGTAGCTGAGAAACTCATCGCCAAAATTCAAAGTGATAATGATATGCCAATAGTCATTGTTCATGGACCAAAAGGGGAAGATAAAGCCCTGAAATTAGCGGGTTGTTATAATAATGTCTACCGGCTATCCTTATCACCCTCGATTAAACGTTCAGCAGCAATCATAAAAGATGCTTATATCGCAATAACCCCTGATACCTCAATATTACATATGGCAAGTGCCTATAATACCCCCGTCGTTGCAATTTATGCTGATTACAAAACGCGGTGGCCTGCGATGGCAGATATCTCGGAGTCAGTGGTCGTTGGGCAAAAAATTGATCATATAAGTCTGGATGAATTCGGAAAGGCGCTAAAAAGTGCTTTGGAGAGAGTATGTGTCAGTACTTACGTATAGAAGGTAATGCCGATCTATGCTGAACAGGGGACATTAATACCCTGAGGTTGGTCAATCACCACAAAAAAAGCCTTTGAATCAAAGCAATACTCACCGAATAATAAGGCAACCTGAACTTAAATCCCCGTTAACTGCCATACATTATTATGACTTGCACTGATGTAATTAGCTAAATATTATCGTGATTTGACTAAATAGCAAAAATGATAGCTATCAAAAATAGCTCATATACTTTGTTTCCCGCTGCCGTAGAATAGATGGTCCTTCCATGTTCAAGCATTTATTCAAAAAAAGGGGGCTCGACTGTCTTCAGATAAACAGAGAGGGATTGTAAAGTCGAGTGCCCCTAATGGAGCACTCTATAAAAAATTCAATAATCAAATGTTTTTATAACATGTAACATGAGCAAATCCAAGTTTTGCCATTACGCTTTGCTCACCTGTTGCCAGGGAAATTTCGTATTGTTCACTGGAGTTTGCGGGACTAGATGACCAATACATATTTGAATAAAAATCGGCTTCATTCATATAATGCCCCATATCTCCCCATTCACTGTACAATGTCCCTATACCTCGGGAACGACCCTGGCTTAAAAGGCTTGCACGGGGAAGCATGTAGCCATTGCTACTGCAAAAATTTTCAGCAAGGCTGTATATCATGACAGAATCGCCGGAGTTTACCCACCAACTCTTCACCCGGATTTCGTATATATAGCCAGGGCCTCCTGATTTTGGCGTCGCTGTAATCGTTACCCAACTGCTTCCGACATTTTTAAATGTCACTTTACCAGTAGCGTCAACATCAACCCAGGAGGCAGAGCTTGAAAACTCATAATCAGCCGCCGTTTTTCCTGGGGCAAAGTTGTCATTATTCAACTGATAATACGCCCCAGTGAACCCCTGCGAAGGGAATGTAGTTGTCGGTAGGTTAGCACCATTGACTAACACTGTACCGCTCATTATTTTGTCTTCTGCGCGAGTGAATTGTATTGTGGTACTCAGACCCGCTTGATGAACACCATTCAATACAGGGATCAGCGTTGCGATACCCTCTCCGCCTCCTGTAACAGTGGCTTTGTAATCACCGTTGATATTTTGACTGTAATCAATTGCGCTAATTTTCACGTAGGGCACGTTAGTACCTGATTGCACAAATTCCATCCCTTCAGAAACTTTGATCGTATTGCCTGATATATCGTGCAAAACAAGATGTAGCTCAGCACTATCGGTATAGTCCCCTTTTAGTGATGACCGATTGTTCTTAAGGACGGACTGCGAGGCGTCTGCCGGGCCTGCCACCAACGTTATATTAGCTGTTTGGGTTGCACCTGTGCTCGTTCCTGCACTAACAGTTACGCTCCCAGTTCGCGCACTTTTCACGGTGGTTGTCGCAAATCCGTGTTGATCGGTCACCGCTGTTAATGACCCTAATGTGGCAGAGCCACTTTTTAATGCGAAGTTCACATTGACGCCTTCGACTTGGTTACCACTGCCGTCCTCAACAGTAGCCTTCAGCGTGCTGATATCGCTGTCGTTGGCAGTGATAGTTGACGGATCAGCGCTTAGGCTGACCACATGGGCTGTGCTTTGGTTGCCAGTAACTTTCACGATTGTCTGCGCCTGAATAATTACGCCACTAGTGATAGATGCTGTAACCGTATACGTACCGACTTTATTGCTGGTCAGAACGACTTGTGCCTCCCCGGAAGGATTGGTTTTCATTGTTCCGCTACTTAACGTTGCATCTTCTGGCGTTACGATAAAGGTAACGAGTTCATTGTTCACTGGGGTCCCATTTGGATTGGTTAGCCTTACTGTCAGAGTTGAACCTAATGGGTCATTGATGCCGATAAGTGGACTTGATGCTGTGAGTGTCAGTTTTAAATCGATTACCACCAGGTCCTTCTCATAAGAGGAGCCATTCGCCAGGGATGCTTGCACAGTATACGAACCGTATCTTTTGGGCGTCATGGTGACTTCGGCTATACCCAGTGTATTCGTAGAGACCGTATCCTGACTAATGACCATGTTAAAAATTGACGGCTCTGCACTGAATGTCACAAGCTGTTCAGAAACTGGATTGCCAAACTGGTCGTCGACGTGCGCTTTAACCGCCAGGGGGGTTGCGACCATAACCTGACCTTCAGGCATTTCCAGACTGGTGATCGTCGCAGAATCAGCATCTGCTTTGACAGTCAACGTTTGCATGATGGTGTCTGTAGGTGCATTTGCCAGATTAGCCACAACAATTTTCGTCCCTGCAATGGTGCTTGTTACAAGAATTTCTGCCTTACCCTGAGCATCTGTTTCAGCGGTGGTGTTACTCAGCGTGGCGGATAAGCCGCGGAAATTGACCTTGATGCCTTCTAATGGATTGTCATAAGCGTCAGTGACACTTGCCGTCAGGGTCGCACCCTCGGTTGTGCTGGCGATTAATGAGCTTGATGATGCGGTAAAATCAGCCAGTTTAGCGGTACTCGCATCGGCAAGCAAAGTCACCGGCCTCGTATCACTGACACCATAACTGTCCACGCTGACCGTCACGGGATAGGTGCCGGATTTTGTACCGCTCAGTGTAACTTCCGCCTTGCCGTTGATGTCAGTAATGGCGGAACCGCCTTGTCCGAGAGTAAAGCTTGCACTCACATCTGCCGGTAGCGTGAATGTCACCGCCTCATTGGCTAACGGGTTGCCGTTTCCATCAGTCACTGTTGCCTGAAGTATGGTCATTCCAATGTTATTGGCGATAAAGTTGTTTTCGGTAACGTTAAGATTAACCTGCGCAGTGAGCGTATCCGCAATAAAGTTCACCACCAACTGCTCACTCTTACCGCCAGCCATCGATGCTGTAACAGTATGAGCGCCTGCTTTTGTACCTTTCAGCGTGACTTCCGCTTTGCCTTCAGTATCAGTAATCGCTTTACCGCCATCGCTCAGCGTGAAGTTCGTCCTCACATCTTCCGGCAGAGTAAATGTTACCTCTGTGTTGGCTATCGCATTGCCCTCTGTATCAGCGACTGTTGCTGTTAGTGTCGTGAGATCGTTATTGTCGGCAATCACCGGATCTTTTGAGGCTCCCAGCGTGATTTCAGCATTCGCCACGTTCGGCACATAGGTCACTGTTTGTTGTATCGAATCGCCATTGTCGAGCGTTGCCGTCACTTGATAAACCCCGGCTTTTGTAGCGGTAAAGCTTGCGTAAAAATGGCCGTAGGAGTTGGTAGTATATATAGCGTTATTACTGGGGGTCACACCTTCACTTGGCGAAACGCTGATGGTCACCTTATGTTGGGGTACACCGTTTCCGTAATTATCGTTTACCACAACATACAGATCGGTCGTGTTGCCTGCGGAGACTGTATCAGTAAGTGCTTGTAACAAGGTGATATGTGCCGTAGACGCATCAGCGTTGACATTAATTGATGTGCTAAGCGTGGAGCTACCATTTTCCAGACTGGCCTCAACGGTATCCGGCCTCCCTCCTGATTCTGTCGAGGAACGGGTATTGGTATAAGTGACGGTTGCCTTACCCTGTTCGTTCGTTACGGCTTGGCCGCCATTCGTCATTTCAGCAGAGTTTGTACTGCTGGTGAAACTCACAGTTACACCTTTCACCGGAAAGCTATTATTATCAACGACTGTCGCGGTGATGACGCTGCCGGTGCTATTCTGCGGGGTACCAGCGATTATGCTGTTTGGGACAGACGTCAACCCAATAATTTTTGCCGCAGCTGTGTCGCCAATAAAATGCACAGTTTTGTGGTCGCTGGCACCATTATTAGCAAGTGATACAGTGACCGTCTGCTCACCAAAGGCAACGCCTACGAGAGTGGCCTGCGCGATGCCAGACTCATTGGTATTACTCTCCCCTGGGGTCAGGGTGAGGCCTGAAGAGGCTGAGCTGAATGTTACCGGAAGATTGTTCACCTTATTGTCGAACTGGTCTTTAACCGTTGCAGTTAACGTTGCACTATCGACGCCATTACCCGTGATCTCATCTTTTGACATCTGCAGGGCAACCTGAGCCGAGGTTTTGTCTGCCACAAATGTTACCGGCTGCGAATCACTGGCATTGTTATTAATCAGCGTCGCGGTAACTGTATGCGTGCCCGCTTTTTTACCTTTGAGGGTGACATGCGCTTCCCCATTGGCTTGGGTGACGGTAATACCGTTATTTTCAAGGGTAAAGTTTGCCGCGACGTCTTGTGGCATGGTGAAATTCACCGCTATCCCCGCCACCGGATGATTCGACGGATCTTTCACTGTAGCTGTCAGCTGCACACTGTCGCTGTTATTCGTCACCACCTGTTGAGCAGGAATGTTCAGCGTGAGCCGCGCGTTGCTGGCATCGGGAGCAATATTGACTGTCTTCGAATCGCTATTGCCGTTAGGCAGAGTGGCTTCGGCTGTATGAACACCCAATACCGCGCCTTTTAGGGTAACTTCAGCAACACCACTGTCGTTAGTATTGGTCGTGCTCTGACTAAGTTGAGTATCTGCCGGGTAGGTACTGAAGGTGACCGGTAGATCTTTTACAACGTTATCGAAAGGATCTTTCACTGTTGCCGTGAGTAACGTCTCGTCCACTCCATTACCCGTGATTTCCACTTTCGAGGTTTGCAAGGCGACAATCGCGCTGTCCTTATCCGCCACGAATGTGACTGGTTGCGCATCGCTGGCATTATTGTTACCCAGCGTTGCGGTAACCGTATGCGTACCCGCTTTTTTGCCTTTAAGGGTGACATGTGCTTCCCCATTGGCCTGGGTAATGGCAATACCATTATTTTCAAGGGTAAAGTTTGCCGCAATGTCCTGTGGCATGGTGAAGCTCACCGTTGTTCCCGCCACGGGATGATTCAACGGATCTTTCACGATTGCCGTCAGCTGCACACTGTCGTTGTTATTCGTCACCACCTGTTGAGCAGGGATGTTCAGCGTGACCTGTGCATTGCTGATATCGGGGGTAATATTCACCGTCTTCGTATCGCTGCTGCCGTTAGGCAATGTGGCTTCGGCTGTATGAACACCCAAAACCGTGCCCTTAAGGGTAACTTCAGCAATACCGTTCTCATTAGTATTACGCGCGTTCAGGCTCAGTTGTGTGTCTGCGGGGGAGGTGCGGAAGGCTACTGACAGATTTTTAACCACGTTATCAAAAGGATCTTTCACTGTTGCTGTCAGCGTCGTCTCATCCACGCCATTCCCAATGATTTCCGCTTTCGATGTTTGTAGAACGACAACCGCTCTGTCTTTATCCGCCACAAACGTCATTGGCTGTGCATCGCTGACATTGCTGTTAGCCACACGAGCCGTGATCATATGCGTGCCCGCTAACGTGCCGGTCAGGGAGGCGATTGCAACCCCGTTACTATCCGTCATGCCTTTTCCGCCGTTGCTAATCGAGAACCGACTTGCGACGTCGTTTGGCACAGTGAAGGTGATTTCTTTATCTTTTAGTGGGTTGCCATTTTTATCCTGCAAGGTTGCAGTCATATGTTGCGGTGCTGTGTTGGTGACGGTGATATCACCTGAAGGCACACTGAGGGTCAGGGCAGCAGTACTTTGATCACCGATAAAATTCACCTGTTGACTAGCCTGGGAACCAGAGCTGACAGAGGCCGTAACCGTATAATCACCATTTTTCAAACTGGTCAGCGTGGCTGTGGCGATCCCGTCGTGGCTATTCACTTCGGTTTGGCTCAGTTTCGCCTCTGTTGAATTAACATTGAAGGTGACCTTGACGTCATTGAGCAGGTTGCCTTTTGCATCCCGGACTGTCGCGGTCATGGTGGCGCTGTCATTGCCGTCAGCGACCACTTCATTTTTCGACTTCTGTAGATCAACCTGCGCGGTACTCGAGTCACCGACAAAACTGACGATTAACGTTTGTTTCACGCCATTTTCAAGGGTGACTTCAACCGTGTTGTCTTCCTGCTTACTACTTTTCAGATCAAAAGTCGCCAGACCATTAACATCCGTTTTTGCGGTGTTTTGATTGTTGAAGGAAGTTGCCGATCCGTTTAATACCGCAAACGTGACGGTATGATCATTGATTGGGTTGCTTCCTTCATCAGCGACATTGACCGAGACGGTATTTGCTGCATTCTCATTGGCGAGCACACCATTATTGCTGGCAGATAATGTCGCAATTTTCGCTGACTGCGGGTTGGCGTCGATGATAAATCCAGCGGTATGCAAATCTTCATTCCAGTTTTGCATTAACAGCTTCGCAGTAAGTCCACTGCCTTTGGTATAGGCGGTATAGGTTGCCTTATAGACGCCATCTGCGGTTTCTTTCCAGTCTGTAGTGACTCCTGGTTTCACGTTGTCGATGCTGACTGCAGTATTCAGTTGCTGTTTTTGCTCCTTAACAGGTTTGTCATTTTCATCTCTCAGTTCTACCGTCACTTCGATAGGATTGCCGGACAGATAATGGTTTTTATCAATCGTAATTGACGAGTGAGTTCGGGATGACGAAACAGAAATGATATTAACCACGGCGGGGGCTTTGGCCGCATCCGCACCGTTCAGTTGCGGCATCAGCGTGAGCGTACCAGACATCGCCCCTGTGGTCAGGATCTGGGTATAGCTTCCGTCACCATTATCTTTCCAGTCAGACAGGGTAATGTCTTGAACACCTTCGTGACGCGTCGAGAGCTCCAGCCCGATAACAGGATTACCTGCCGCATCATGCGCAATAAAAGTCAGTATGGCGGTTGAATGAGAATCCGCGCTCAATGTCTGGGCACTTAACGATACCGAGGAATCTTTCTGGCTTAGCGTAGGCGCCTGAACGACCACCATGCTCTGTTCACGATTCGACACATTGCCTTTGACATCTTCAGCGGTGACTTCAATCGGCCAGGTGTTATCGGTTTCTGGTGTACTGGTGAACCGGTAACCCGGCAGGGTAACCAAAATATCTTTATCCGTTGTGACCACTTTACCACCGGCAGCTTCCAGAGCGGTGGCTTCGACGTTATAGCCTTTCAGGGCATATTTGGTTTGTAGCGACGAAACCAGTGATTTCACTTCTCCTGACTTCCCTGTCACGGGGTCTGTCAGGGTCAGGCGAACCAGTTCTTTTTTGCGATATTCCAGAACGATGTTGTTGTTGCGATCCACCAGATCATAACGGCTGCCTGCAAGGCTACGCCGTGCAGCGACTTCGTTCGGGTCAAGCTGTTTCTGCATTGCGCTGCCAGGTTGCCAGGTAAAATCGACGGCAAAACGGGTGTCATTTTCGCCCTGTTTACCCTGGCGTTGCTCCGCGCTGAAGGTCATCAGCGGGAAGGGGGTATAGTTAAGTCCAGCGGTTATGGCATGAGGATTACTTTGCCGATCGTCTTTATCGAACAGGGCCACTTCATCGCCATAATACTGTTCATAGACCAGTTTACCGCCAAGGTGCGGCCAGGCGGGTAACCAGCCTTCTGCGCGTACATCCCAGCCATTGGCCGGGCATGCTTCATAATCGTTGTCCAGTTCAGGTGCGCTGCGCCAGTTGGTCAGTCGCAAATAGCCGTTACTGCTTAATTTAAGATAGTCGCGCCAGTACTCCGCGCCAATGCCGGCGCGGGAGTGGTAACGGCTAAGATCGTGGTCGAAAAAGAAGTTGATGCCCGACATCCATGTGGGAGTGAAATGACGCCAACCCAAGCCGTTGTTAATCTGCGTACGCTCGTCAGTACGGTGGAGAGTATGCTGGCTGAAAAAGAGATTATCAGGCGTTTCATACCATGGATGGAGAAAATCGAACTGGGAATTCTTCAGGCTAAAATCTTCATCCACGCCCAGCGTGATTCTTGCGGTGCCGAAGCGGCTTAACCAGTCTGTCATTGCGCCAGATGCCTGAGAAGAGGCCCATCCACGCGCCATATTGGCCGCTTGCTCGCTGTTCATATCTTCGGCGAGCAGAGACCCGATTTGCTGTGAAGTACTGGCTATCTGTTGCTCAAGGTTGTCACTGCTATTACGCGGCGACGGGGTTAAATTTTTTTCACTAACTTGTGCCGGGACATCCAGTTCATCACCCTGGCGGACATTATCAAAACCTCGAGCAAACGTACGAAACTGGTTGAGTTTGCGTAACTCAGCCAACGAAATACCGAAACGTTCGGCAACGCTTTGGGCCGATTCGAGCGCTCCAAGGGTGTAGGGCACCGTATTGGTATTTGCAATGGCGATTTGTGCAGGGACTGGTTGTTGGGTTGCGGCATTTACCACACCTTGTGCTGCCGCAGCCATAGGGAACACAAGTTGAGTTGCCAGGCTGATACCCGCAGTTAAGCGGCGTAGTTTAATACCCATCCCGCATAAGATTTGCCGATCATTTATTTCTTCTCCACTTCTCTTTTTCGTAGCCATGCTTACCTTCCCTGAACGAGCTAACATAAATGCGCCCTTTCTAGCACAGCGAAAAAATATAAATCCTGATAGCAATATGATTGAAAATTAATAACTTTTCGTTAAGCAGTTTTGGGTGTGAGTTGCAAGAGGGGAGACTACTGAATAACTCAGTTTAATAATTGAGGGGGCAATGGTGACGAATATAGGGACGGAGTAGAGAAGATAATGCTGAACTCTTTGCCAGCAGAAGGTTATGTGGCACAAAAATAACCGTAACTTCTCACTCTCGACAGGAAAGCTGTAGACGGCGTCCATAACAAAACGCCCCCAACCATAAGGTCGAGGGCGCTTAAGATGACAAACCCGCTCTTCGTTAAAGAATCAATGCTTAATGTAGATGAGTTGCATTGCACGATAAAAGCGAAATTTTTAGAATTTGGCTCCTCTGACTGGACTCGAACCAGTGACATACGGATTAACAGTCCGCCGTTCTACCGACTGAACTACAGAGGAATCGTGAGAACGAGGCGCATATTACTTAGCGGTGCCGCGTCTGTCAACACCAAATTTCATAAGTTATTTCAACTGGTTAATTAATCTGCAAACTTGTTAATTAATGAACATTCGTCGCCGAAAAAGAGTCTGTATCATTAGCATGACGTAGTCTCTGCAAAGGATCTTGTTGATAAAATTGGCAGAAACGTTGCCACAATGAAGGGAAACGAGGAGCAAAAAGCTCAGGGGCGCTAAAGAAATATTCAGAAAGTACGGCAAAACACTCAGCAGGATCACTGGCAGCATAAGCATCGATGCTCGCCGCATTTTCACCGACTAATTCGATCTCTTCCTGAATGTTGTTCATTGCGGCATGAAGATCGTGTTCCCAGCCAGCAACCTCACGCAACGGAATAAAGGGAACTCCGCTGGCGCGATCGCCGTTACGGGTGTCCAGCTTATGAGCGACTTCATGAATAATCAGGTTAAAACCAGAAGCATCAAACGAATCTTGTATATCCAACCAGTTCAAAACGATTGGCCCTTGCTGCCAGCTCTGACCTGACTGAACAATACGTTGGTTATGCACTAAACCGATATCGTCTTCCCACTCATCATCGACCACAAATGGCGCAGGGTAAATTAAGACTTCATGAAAACCATCCAGCCATTCTAGCCCTAACTCCAGAACGGGCAGGCAAAATAGAAGGGCTATCCGGCAGCTTCTTAGTGAATCCAGCTCAAAGCCCTGTAAGGGAACAAGCCGTTTTTGCTGTAAAAAACGTTCGGCAAGAGTGACTAATTTGCTTTGTTCCTGTTCCGTCAGACACGTTAAAAGGGGGATCGATAGTGCTTCCTGCCAGGGAAGGGCAGTTTGATGTGCTGATTCTTGTACTTTCCAGGGCCACTTAATCATCGTTTTGCTCGCAAACTCGTCACTTGAACAAAATTGCACGGACAGGGACTGTTAAAATGCCAAATTTCCTGGCATCATGGCAACCATCTGAACGGAGAGATGCCGGAGCGGCTGAACGGACCGGTCTCGAAAACCGGAGTAGGGGCAACTCTACCGGGGGTTCAAATCCCCCTCTCTCCGCCACTTTATCAATGACTTATCTCCTAACTTCCCGCCTTGCTTTTTCTTAACAGAACAATCGTAGAATATTCTTGAAGGTTTAGATCGTCACTGTTTTCTGTTCGATACTGTGACATTCAGCACTTGATTAGCTATTGATCTGACATGAGGGTTTCGAGCGTAAATCTGCAGTTATTCAGTCGTTTTCTTTTCGGTCCTCATTATTCTTCTCATCTTATGCTTTAGACATTGATCCTATGAAACCGATGTTACGTTAGTGGCAGGAACTGAAGTTACGAAGAAAAAGGGTTAATAATTGAGCCAAAAAAGGAACGCGGCCGTCAGATTAAAGCCGCGGGACAAAGTCCATAATTTCCAAGAGTTGTTGAATTTCCCAGCTTTTTTGAAAGCCTTTGTATCATACTAACAAGTAAAAAAGGTTTAAATACCAAAATTAACCTATATTTCTGGTTAGCTTTACCATGACAGATGACTTGCTCCTGGAGACATTGGCGCTGCCAGTCTGTATTGGTGAGTTGTGTATTTATTGTTCGCCGTTTCCTCAGTTTTTTTCTACAGACATAATAAAAAAGACACGTCTCAAGCATGAGCGTGTCTGAGTTTGTCTTATTTATTTGTCTTGGTAAATTATTGTCGTTACTACCAGGCACTGTTCTGTTAAATAACTGAAGTCAGCGCAAAAAATCAATGAGATATCATCTCCTCGACCACTTCTTCGCTACTCAACTGATAGGGATAATACGTTGGCCAGTTTTCCATTTCATTCAATAAAGATTGCTGTGAATCATTACCCATAAAAATGTGAAAATGAGATGATTTTCGTGGTGCAATTATATGATCGCTAAATTGTATATATTTAGGGGCTTTGCTTTCAGGATCTTTACATTCGAATAAGTAACGAACGCCTTTCTTGCCTGATTTATAGGTGAGTATTTTGTAGCCATCGTAATCATATTTACAGGATGTAGTTTCGTTATTTCTATGGAATTCAATAATGCCGTCCTCAATACCAATCATTTCGATATCTGTCGCGTAGCCTTTCTGATAATAATCTTTAACTTCTGCGAATGTTTTGGTTTTATCTGCATTCGCTTTCTTTCGAAAGACGGGGTCAAGCTTGCCATTTTGCAGTAAGGGATAAACGGATTGCCAGACTCCATCCCAGTCACTGAGCGTTCGGTTTTGTACATTGGCATCATCAAAAACACCGTTAGCCGCTTTTTGTTCGACCTCTGTTAAGGGTTTGCCGTGTGAGTGATGACCATGCGAAAAGGCAGGAGCGCTAACAATAAAGACACCTAAAGCAATAGCCAGTTTATTAAGACGAATCGCCAAAACAGTTTCCTCCAGAGTTATTTTATATGACATGTAATGTTATATTGTAACACATAACAAAATGCAACAACTCTTGGGAGACGAGTGCATAGTGTACCCAGGTGTACTCTCTATCTTATTGAAATAAAATAAATTACTTCGATGATTTGAGGTTGATGACAAACGAAACATAACCTGATGCGATCTGTGTGGGCCGGATAAGGCGCTCACGCCGCATCCGGCAGGGATAACGCGTACTTTGTCGGCAATATGAAGTTATAGAGATAATTTGTTGTGAACCTGCTTGCGTAGCCGGTTGAAAAGGGAAAGCAACTTCTTATACCGTAAGACTAAAAGCAGTACAGCCAGCCCAGCGTAGATGAGTGGCTGCGGTGAAATAATCTTCACTGACCACAGATAATGTATTGGGGCCAGGATCGCGACAAGATAGACGAAGTTATGCAACTGTTGCCAGTGTTTACCGAGTTTTCGCTGCATCGCCTGGGTTGAAGTGAACGCTAAAGCAAGCAAAATTACCCAGCTGATAATTCCTAACGTTAAATAAGGCCGGGTAATTAACTCCTTACCTAATAGCGCCAGATTATTCACGCCCAGCTCCAGTAATGCGTAACTGGTTAAATGCAGTGTCGCCCAGGCAAAGCACCATAAGCCTAACAGGCGGCGAGTGCGTATCAATAACGGCTGTTTTGCGTAACGTGCCAGAGGTGTAATTAACAAGGTCGCCAGCAAAAATTTCAGTGCAGTGCGTCCGGTAAAATGCTGAATATCTTTCACCGGATCGGCTCCTAGTCCACCGTGATTGATCGCCCAGGCAAGCCAGAGCAACGGCAACAATCCGGCAAGATGCAGGCAAAGTTTTAGCCATGTCACCTGTTTTGCTGTCAGACGCATTTAGAAATTCTCCCGCAAATCCAGTCCACGATACAGCGATGCCACCTGGTCGGCGTAACCATTAAACAGTAGCGTTGGCTGGCGCTGTACATCGAGGATGCCGCCTGAACCAATAAATCGTTCGGTAGCCTGTGACCAGCGCGGGTGATCAACATGCGGATTAACGTTGGCGTAAAAACCGTATTCGTCAGGCGCTGCCAGATTCCAGGTGGTTGGCGGACGCTCGCGGGTCAGCTTAATACTGACGATCGATTTAATCCCTTTAAAGCCATATTTCCACGGCACAATCAGTCGCACCGGCGCGCCATTTTGTGGCGGTAACGCCTTGCCATAAACACCTACGGTCATCAGTGTGAGCGGATGCATTGCTTCGTCAAGACGTAATCCCTCGACATAAGGATATTTAAGCCCGCCGCCAATAAAGCGATCCTGCTGGCCTGGCATCTGTTCCGGCGCATAAATCGTTTCGAAAGCGGCATACTTCGCATTGCTTGTGGGTTCTACAAGCGCCAGCAATTTATGCAACGGAAAACCAATCCACGGCACCACCATCGACCACGCTTCCACGCAGCGCATACGATAAATACGCTCTTCCAGCGGAAAGCGACGAGTTAAATCATCGTGATCGAGTGTTAATGGTTTTGCCACTTCGCCACTGATTTTCAGTGTCCATGGATCGGTTTTCAGGCTACCAGCATTAGCGGCGGGATCGGCTTTATCCAGCCCGAATTCATAGAAGTTGTTATAGCCGGAAACTTTATCTTCTGGCGTCAGCGGTAGGTTATTTTGCCAGGCGGCAGGCTTGCTGAACTCCAGCGGTTTCCCTGCGGGGGCGGGCGGACGATCGTTCCCTTTAAACCAGCTAAGCAGATCAGCATGTGCGGCGTGAGGCAAAGAAAGTGCAGCTGCGCTGATGCCCAGTGCTTTTAACACCTGCCGACGCTGCATAAAGAATACCGACTCGGCAGTAATATCAGATTCTTTTAAAAATTGATTCTTTTTCATAAGCCATCACACTGTTTTGTCGTTAACCAGTAAGAGATTGTTAATCTGTCAGGGAGTCTCCTCCCTAACAGTAGCAGAGATCTGCTTTTACATATTTACGCATTAACTGCCACGATAGGTTGAATACCCATATTGGCTAAGTAACAAAGGTACATGATAATGCTCGTTCACTTTATTAATTTGAAACTCAACAGGGATCTCAGGGAAGAAACTTTCAAGATTTTGTTTCTTAAAATATTCTCCAGTTTTAAATACAACACGGTAATCGCCCGTGGTTGCAGTTTGCTCGGGCCACAGTGCCTTGATTCGTCCATCCTTATCTGTTTTGGCGGTATTAAGTTGTAACCAGCCGTTATCCGCTTTCTTTTCCAGAGTGACTGTCACGTCGGCAGCGGGTTTTCCTGTTTGCTGGTTCAAAATGTGCACGCTAAGAATGTTTTGTTGTGCGGCATAAACCAAAGAAGGTAATGAAAATGCAGCCGTTGCAACCGAGAGTAGTAAATAACGCTTTAACATGTTTATATCCTTGTCATGTGAATGAGTTTTGAGGATAGCGAAAAAACGTCTGTGATAACCTTACAGAAGCATTACAATTTTGTAATGAACCAGGCTGTTTCTATAACATATGATTTATGGCATATTATTTTCATGAAGATTCTACTTATTGAAGATAATCAAAGGACCCAGGAATGGGTAACGCAGGGGCTTTCAGAAGCAGGTTATGTCATTGATGCGGTTTCTGATGGCAGAGATGGGCTTTATCTTGCGCTGAAGGATGATTATGCATTGATCATTCTGGATATTATGCTTCCGGGTATGGATGGCTGGCAGATCTTACAAACGTTACGAACGGCAAAGCAAACCCCCGTTATTTGCCTTACAGCAAGGGATTCTGTCGATGACAGAGTCAGAGGGCTGGACAGTGGGGCAAATGATTATCTGGTAAAACCTTTTTCATTTTCTGAGTTGCTGGCGAGGGTTCGGGCACAATTAAGGCAACATCATGCGCTGAATTCAACATTAGAAATCAGCGGATTAAGAATGGACTCTGTCAGCCAAAGTGTGAGCAGGGACAATATCAGTATTACACTGACGCGCAAGGAGTTTCAGTTACTTTGGCTACTGGCCTCCAGAGCTGGCGAAATTATACCCAGAACGGTTATTGCGAGTGAAATTTGGGGAATCAATTTCGATAGTGATACTAATACGGTGGATGTCGCTATTCGCAGGCTCCGCGCAAAAGTTGATGATCCTTTTCCTGAAAAGCTAATCGCTACAATCCGGGGAATGGGGTATTCATTTGTAGCGGTAAAAAAATAATGAAAAGATTATCTATAACCGTCCGTTTAACCTTGCTTTTTATATTGCTACTGTCTGTCGCTGGCGCTGGAATTGTCTGGACTCTCTATAATGGCCTGGCAAGTGAGTTGAAATGGCGCGATGATACAACACTCATTAACCGGACTGCACAGATCAAGCAGTTACTAATTGATGGGGTAAATCCAGATACTTTACCTGTCTATTTTAACCGGATGATGGATGTTAGTCAGGATATTTTGATCATTCATGGTCATGGCATCAATAAAATTGTTAACCGGACAAATGTCAGTGATGACATGTTAAATAACATACCTGCTTCTGAGACAATCAGCGCAGCTGGCATTTACAGAAGCATTATTAATGACACAGAGATAGATGCTTTACGAATTAACATTGATGAAATTTCGCCATCATTAACGGTTACTGTGGCTAAATTGGCTTCAGCCAGACATAACATGCTTGAACAGTATAAAATTAATAGCATTATAATTTGCATCGTCGCCATTATACTGTGCTCAGTATTAAGTCCGCTGTTAATCAGAACGGGATTACGAGAGATCAAGAAGTTGAGTGGGGTAACGGAAGCATTAAATTATAACGACACCCGAGAGCCTGTTGAGGTTATCGCACTACCGAGTGAATTAAAACCTCTTGGTCAGGCGTTGAATAAAATGCACCATGCTTTAGTAAAAGATTTTGAGCGCCTTAGCCAATTTGCTGACGATCTCGCTCATGAACTTAGAACGCCAATTAATGCATTACTGGGTCAGAATCAGGTGACGCTCAGTCAAACCCGAAGTATCGCTGAGTATCAAAAAACAATTGCCGGAAACATTGAAGAGCTGGAAAATATTTCGCGGTTAACAGAGAACATACTGTTTCTTGCCAGGGCAGATAAAAACAATGTTTTGGTGAAACTGGATTCGCTTTCTCTCAATAAGGAAGTCGAAAATTTGTTGGACTATCTTGAATACCTTTCAGACGAGAAAGAGATTTGCTTTAAGGTCGAGTGCAATCAGCAAATTTTTGCGGATAAAATTTTACTGCAACGAATGTTATCGAATCTTATTGTTAACGCCATTCGATATTCACCAGAAAAATCGCGCATTCATATAACCAGTTTTCTTGATACCAACGGCTATCTTAATATTGATATCGCCAGCCCTGGAACGATAATTCATGAGCCTGAAAAACTCTTCCGTAGATTTTGGCGGGGAGATAATTCGCGTCATTCCGTAGGTCAGGGACTTGGTCTTTCTTTAGTCAAAGCGATTGCCGAATTACATGGAGGAAGTGCTACGTATCACTATCTCAATAAGCATAACGTGTTCCGAATTACGTTACCGCAAAGAAATTAACATAGGGCTTCAGTACGCCACAGGTTAACCGTGAAAAAACGCAGCCACGTCGTGAGTATTAACGTGGCTGCGATTGATTATGCGCTTACATTACAATGTAACAGGGATTAACCCACGTAAGCTGCCAGCATTTCCTGTGCTGCCAGTTTACCCAACGCATTCGCTGCGAAAGGACTGTCGCCGGTGAGAACTTTACGGTCCTTATGTACTCGCCCGGTGATGTCGTCATTAATGATGTTCATGCCCATTTTCTTCAGCTCTTCGCCGAAGTACCAGGTGAGATGACCCGGCATATAGCCTATCTCTGGCGTTTGTTTGTCTGCGGCGTCTGGGAATGCGCAAATGGAATAACCGTTCAGTGGGTTATCGCTGTGGCGAAGCGCCAGAAATGCCGCCGGGCCGTGGCAAAGGGAGATAACAAAACGGTCATTTTTGATTGCCCACTGTAAAGCGGCAGCTACGTCCTGGCTTTCTGGTAAACCAATAAGTGCGCCATGACCACCAGGAACAAAGATTGCTGCATATTCGCTGTCAGCATTGAGGCTGGCGACAATATCCGCGAGTTTCTTCGGATTGCGGAACAACGATTTATGCTGCTCAAAGAACGGCATTACCTTTTCATCTTTGTGTGGCATAGCCCAGTATTCAAACTTGGTCATCAGGCCGGAAATGGTCGCCACTTCGAATTCGAAACCTGCAGCATGGAGATGATACAACGGTAGCAACGTTTCAATCGGATGGTTACCGGTTGAGAACAATTTGCCGTTGTCGGTCGGCAAATAACGTTCGTCCGCGGCGATCACCAGAATTTTATGTTTACCGCGATACGGTTTTGGGTAGTCCACGCCATCAAGATCAGAGACGGGACTGGTATATTGGCTAAGCGAATATTCTGAAGGGAAGAATGCATTATCTTCAGCAGTATCGACCTGCGGATCTTTACTTTTTTGAACAGTCATAGTGTATTCCTTGTTGTTGCTTAGTTAGGTTAGTCACTATATTTGCGACTGAGCTGGTCGCTATTTTTAACCAGGCTGGAAAATTGAGTCAATATATCGAAAGCGGTAGGCGACGAGGGAAAATATGTAATGATGATGCTGCACTGATGTTGAATGTTTCTCACGCCAAATTTTCCTTTTTGAGTCATGTGGTCACAAGTGACTTCAATGATTTTAGACCATTATCAGAGATCTGGAACGACGATGAGAGATTTAGTGCTATGGAATATTGTTATTCTGTTGAATATTTATATCCCGAACTGCTGTAGAAAAGGCTTTTTTCATGCACTATTTTTGCAAATATTTTTATATGGGAGGCGGTTTTGTTGCGGATTAATTCATAAGAATGCGCATTTAGTGAGTTGGCTGGAAGAGTTGCTGGTAGATGTTAGTGAGCCAGGTAGTGCAGGGTAATGTGCCGTATCGATATGCTTTGGCAATGGCGCGTGTTGCAGATGTAGATGAAAAGCCAAAAAAAGCCTGAGTTCAATGAAGGACGAACTCAGGCTAGTGTTATGTTTTACAGTAACACGCCGAGGCGTGTTGGCTGATTAGAACTGGTAGACTAAGCCCACAGCAACGATATCATCGGTAGCGATGCCGTTTGCTTCGTAGAAGTCATCATCGTTGTCCAGCAGGTTAATTTTGTAATCAACATAGGTGGACATATTTTTGTTGAAGTAGTAGGTCGCACCGACTTCAACGTATTTAACCAGATCTTTGTTAGTGTAACGCGGGTCGCCGTTGCCGTCATGAGCCCAGCCGCCTAAATCCTTACCTTTAGATTGCAAGTAAGCGATGGACGGGCGCAGGCCGAAGTCAAACTGATACTGAGCAACAACTTCAAAGTTTTGGGTTTTGTTAGCGATGGCTGATCTTGATTCACCATTATCAAACTCGCCACCACCATATGGGGTCATATTGCGAGTTTCAGCGTACATAGCTGCTAAATACACATTATTAGCATCATATTTTGCACCAACAGTCCATGCTTCAGCGGTTTCACCACCAGCATTTCTGTTGCTATGGTTACGATCATTTAAACCAACTCCAACCTGGCGATCTGAGCGATCAGAGTTTGAATATGCAGCACCCAGACTTAAACCGAAGTCGAAGTCGTAGGATGTAGACATACCGAAACCATCACCATTTTCTTTGGAAAGGCTACGGCCATCACCACTACCGGAACCTTCCTGCCCGAAGGGGCCACCACTTTCATTATTACCCTGATATTGCAGAGCAAAGTTCAGACCATCAACCTGACCAAAGAAGCCATTGTTACGGTAGGTTGCAACGCCGTTGGTACGACCGTTCATGAAATTGTCGGCACCAGCATAGGTATCACCACCAAATTCTGGCAGCATATCGGTCCATGCTTCGATATCATATACGACACCGTAGTTACGACCATAGTCGAAAGTACCATTCTGACCAAAACCTAAACCTGCGAATGCCAGACGGGTAGCAGAGTTATCGCCATCGCCTTCTGTGCCATTTGCCTGCAGGTTGTATTCCCACTGACCGTAACCAGTGAATTGATCAGCGATCTGAGTTTCACCTTTGAAACCGATACGAGCATATGACATATCGCCATCAGCGCCCGAGTTGTCAGAGAAGTAGTGCAGACCTGCTACTTTTCCGTAGAAATCCAGTTTATTACCATCTTTATTATAGACTTCAGCCGCATTTGCTGCGCCAGCAACTAATAACGCCGGGACCAGCATTGCCAGAACTTTTCTTTTCATTATGTATTCCCTTGTGATTATAATCTTCATGAATATATCAATAAGTGCCGTTATCCAAAAAAAAGCACATTTGGATACTATTCTATGAAGTTCATTTTATTTTAAGGATTACATGTAACAAATGTATTTAAAAGATTTCAAAATGTTTCTAATCTATTTAATATAATTCATGTAAATGAATTCTGAATATAACTATTCATGATGATTATGGGTGTATATCA
Organism: Escherichia sp. MOD1-EC5189; assembly: GCF_002966045.1. Taxonomy (NCBI): domain Bacteria; kingdom Pseudomonadati; phylum Pseudomonadota; class Gammaproteobacteria; order Enterobacterales; family Enterobacteriaceae; genus Escherichia; species Escherichia sp. MOD1-EC5189. The sequence continues at coordinate 100,763 of NZ_PTRX01000007.1, forward strand.
ATGAGTTATGGGTTTTATGGAAAGATAGGGAGTGTCAATGATTTTTGCGCCAGACGGCCTATGTCATCGCGCGCACATTAATGAAGGCATAAAAAAAGCCGGCATCATGCCGGCCCAAAAAAATATAAACAAGACGATAAAAGGCTAATAACGGGGTTATCATGACACAGAAATCTAAAAAGGTATAATTGTATTCAGTGCTAATGTATTGTTTGGGTGAATTAATAAAACCATTATCCAAGATAAAAATAAATCTTTATTGCTGTTTTTCCGGTAATTATTGCCGTTGCGCAAAAACTATCTATTTGCTCAAAAAATGATTGAGTCTTGACTGACTCATCCAATGTGGAAAAATGTGACTTTTATCACATAATAGTACTAAGTTTGAATTTTCCGGGTTATCTCAAAATGGAATACGGTTCGACAAAGATGGAAGAGAGACTCTCTCGCAGCCCTGGCGGCAAATTGGCTTTGTGGGCTTTCTATACATGGTGTGGCTATTTCGTCTGGGCAATGGCGCGATACATCTGGGTGATGAGCCGGATCCCCGATGCCCCCGTGTCGGGATTTGAAAGTGATTTAGGATCTACTGCGGGGAAGTGGTTAGGAGCATTGGTCGGATTTCTGTTTATGGCCCTGGTTGGTGCCTTGCTAGGCGGCATTGCCTGGTACACCCGACCTCGTCCCGCACGTAGCAGACGCTATGAATAAAAACTGCTAAGGTTGCGACTCTTTGGCAACGGAGCGCGTATGGATTTACAACACTGGCAGGCACAGTTCGAAAACTGGTTGAAAAACCATCATCAACATCAGGACGCGGCACATGACCTGTGTCATTTTCGCCGCGTCTGGGCTACGGCACAGAAACTAGCGGCAGATGACGACGTTGATATGCTGGTGATTTTAACCGCATGTTATTTTCACGATATCGTGAGCCTGGCGAAAAATCATCCGCAACGGCAGCGTTCTTCAATACTGGCAGCAGAAGAGACGCGTCGCCTGCTGCGTGAAGAATTCGCGCAATTTCCAGCGGAAAAAATCGAGGCTGTTTGCCATGCCATTGCCGCACACAGTTTTAGCGCGCAAATCGCCCCTTTAACGGCGGAAGCTAAAATCGTTCAGGATGCGGATCGGCTGGAAGCTCTGGGGGCGATTGGCCTGGCGCGTGTGTTTGCCGTTTCGGGGGCGTTGGGCGTGGCATTGTTTGATGGCGAAGATCCGTTCGCGCAGCATCGCCCACTTGATGATAAACGTTACGCGCTGGATCATTTTCAGACTAAGTTGCTGAAGCTACCGCACACCATGCAAACCATAAAAGGCAAACAACTGGCGCAGTACAACGCGCAATTTTTAGTCGAGTTTATGGCGAAGCTCAGTGCCGAGCTGGCGGGGGAGAATGAAGGTATCGATCACAAGGTGATTGATACGTTTTCACCGGTTGGCTGAGCACGTGGCCCTAAATGATGGTAATTATGTTAACCTGTCGGCCATCTCAGATGGCCGGTTAAATCTATGCAGGAAAATATATCAGTAACCGATTCATACAGCACCGGGAATGCCGCACAGGCAATGCTGGAGCAACTGCTGCAAATTTATGATGTCAAAACGCTGGTGGCGCATCTTAACGGTGTGGGTGAGAATCACTGGAGCGCGGCAATTTTAAAACGTGCGCTGGCGAATGACTCAGCATGGCACCGTTTAAGTGAGAAAGAGTTCGCCCATCTGCAAACGTTGTTACCCATTCCACCGGCACATCATCCGCATTATGCGTTTCGCTTTATCGATCTATTTGCCGGGATTGGTGGTATTCGTCGCGGTTTTGAATCGATTGGTGGGCAGTGCGTGTTTACCAGCGAATGGAACAAACATGCTGTACGCACTTATAAAGCCAACTATTATTGCGACCCGGCGGTGCATCACTTTAATGAAGATATTCGCGACATCACTCTCAGCCACAAAGAGGGTATAGGTGATGACGCGGCGGCGGAACATATCCGTCAACATATTCCTGAGCACGATGTTTTACTGGCCGGTTTTCCTTGTCAGCCGTTTTCTCTGGCTGGCGTATCGAAAAAGAACTCACTCGGACGAGCGCACGGTTTTGCCTGTGATACCCAGGGCACGCTGTTCTTCGATGTGGTGCGTATTATCGACGCGCGTCGCCCGGCGATTTTTGTGCTCGAAAACGTCAAAAACCTGAAAAGCCACGACCAGGGGAAAACGTTCCGTATCATCATGCAGACGTTGGATGAACTGGGCTATGACGTGGCAGATGCAGAAGATAATGGCCCGGACGATCCGAAAATCATTGACGGTAAACATTTCCTTCCGCAGCACCGTGAACGCATCGTGCTGGTGGGTTTTCGTCGCGACCTGAATCTGAAAGCCGATTTTACCCTGCGTGAGATCAGCGAATGTTTCCCTGCACAGCGAGTGACACTGGCGCAGTTGCTGGACCCGATGGTTGAGGCGAAATATATCCTGACGCCGGTGCTGTGGAAGTACCTCTATCGTTATGCGAAAAAACATCAGGCGCGCGGTAACGGCTTCGGTTATGGAATGGTTTATCCGAACAATCCGCAAAGCGTCACGCGTACGCTTTCTGCTCGTTATTACAAAGATGGCGCGGAAATTTTAATTGATCGCGGCTGGGATATAGCCACGGGTGAGAAAGACTTTGACGATCCGCAGAACCAGCAACACCGCCCACGTCGGTTAACGCCTCGTGAATGTGCGCGCTTAATGGGCTTTGAAGCACCAGGAGAAGCGAAATTTCGCATTCCGGTTTCGGACACTCAGGCCTATCGCCAGTTCGGTAACTCGGTGGTCGTGCCGGTCTTTGCCGCGGTGGCAAAACTGCTTGAACCAAAAATCAAACAGGCAGTGGCGTTGCGTCAGCAAGAAGCAAAACATGGCCGACGTTCACGATAAGGCTACACGCAGCAAAAATATGCGCGCAATTGCCACGCGCGATACGGCGATTGAGAAGCGCCTCGCCAGTTTGTTAACCGGGCAGGGACTGGCGTTTCGCGTTCAGGACGCCAGTTTGCCCGGACGCCCGGATTTTGTTCTTGATGAATATCGCTGCGTGATATTTACCCACGGCTGCTTCTGGCACCATCATCACTGCTATCTGTTTAAAGTGCCTGCGACTCGAACCGAGTTCTGGCTGGAGAAGATAGGTAAAAATGTTGAGCGCGATCGCCGCGATATCAGTCGCTTGCAGGAGCTTGGCTGGCGCGTACTGATTGTCTGGGAGTGTGCGTTACGTGGGCGCGAGAAGCTGACGGATGAAGCGCTTAGCGAGCGTCTGGAAGAGTGGATCTGCGGCGAAGGTGCCAGCGCGCAGATCGACACGCAGGGGATTCATTTACTCGCTTGATGCGTCCTGAATAACTGGCGCAATAACGGGTTTTGCCGGGAAAAGATATTTTCCTAACGTGACCAGTACCACCGCGAAGACAATCACGCCCAGCGCCAGCCATTCAATCTTCGACAGCGTTTCGCCGCCCAGTCCTGTACCCAGCAAGACCGCGACCACCGGGTTAACGTAGGCGTAGCTGGTGGCGAGAGCTGGACTGACATTACGGATTAAATACATATAAGCGTTGATGGCGATAATCGAACCAAACAGCGCCAGATAGCCGACCGCAAGGAAGCCTGAAAGGGAAGGGATCGTCGTGAGTTTTTCACCCACAATCATCGACGCAATCATTAACACCACGCCAGCTGCCAGCATCTCAATCGCACCCGCCATCATCCCTACAGGTAAGGTAATGCGCGAGCCATAAACCGAGCCAAACGCCCAGCTAATCGAGCCGATTAAAATCAGAATCGCACCCCACGGATTGCCGCTTAAATTTCCACCGCTATTGAGCATGATGATTCCGGCAAGCCCAATGGCGATACCCACCCATTCCAGTTTGCGCGTTTTAATGCCAAACAGGCGGCTGAAGCACAGGGTAAAGAGGGGGACGGTTGCAACCACTACGGCGGCGATGCCGGATGGAACATTTTGATGTTCGGCAACTGTCACCATGCCATTACCGACAGCCAGCAATAACAGGCCAATCAGCGCGGCATTGAGCAGCGGACGTAGCGGGGGGAGTTTGTGTCCGCGCAGTAGCAAAAATGCCATCAATAAAATACCGGCTGCCAGGAATCGAACGCCCGCCATCATTAACGGAGGCCAGCTTTCCACGCCAATCCGAATGACAAAATAGGTTGAACCCCAAATGATATACAACGCAAACAGCGCGCCAAAAAGCGGTAATAACTGGCGGAAACGCATAATCCCTCACGGTGGAAATAAAAAGGTGGTTCATAGTAAACGTGAAAATCATTCTGCTGGCGAGAGATATAATTGCACTTGATTGTTAAAAAAATGTTGACCTATGAAGCAAGTATCAGAGCTGCCGTTTTTGCTTCATACTTACTCCCTTCAACAATAAAAATGAGAGGGAATGCTTTTGGCCGGGAGTAGTTTACTGACGTTGCTCGATGATATCGCCACACTGCTGGACGATATCTCCGTGATGGGCAAACTGGCGGCGAAGAAAACCGCCGGTGTACTAGGGGATGATTTATCGCTCAATGCACAACAAGTTTCAGGTGTGCGTGCCAACCGGGAACTTCCCGTGGTCTGGGGAGTGGCGAAAGGATCGCTGATCAATAAAGTGATTCTGGTGCCGCTGGCGCTGATCATCAGTGCATTTATCCCGTGGGCGATTACGCCTTTGTTGATGATTGGCGGCGCGTTTCTCTGCTTTGAAGGGGTAGAGAAAGTGCTGCATATGCTGGAGGCGCGTAAACACAAAGAAGATCCGGCGCAGAGTCAGCAGCGTCTGGAGAAGCTGGCGGCGCAGGATCCGCTGAAGTTTGAAAAGGACAAAATAAAAGGGGCGATTCGTACCGATTTTATTTTGTCTGCGGAAATCGTCGCTATCACGCTGGGGATTGTGGCAGAAGCGCCGTTGCTTAATCAGGTGCTGGTGCTTTCAGGCATCGCACTGGTAGTGACCGTGGGCGTCTACGGGCTGGTAGGGGTTATTGTTAAGATTGATGACCTGGGGTATTGGCTGGCGGAAAAATCCAGCGCGCTGATGCAGGCATTGGGTAAAGGGTTATTGATTATCGCGCCCTGGCTGATGAAAGCGTTATCGATTGTCGGCACGTTGGCGATGTTCCTCGTCGGCGGCGGGATTGTGGTTCATGGTATTGCGCCGCTGCATCACGCCATTGAACATTTCGCCGGGCAGCAAAGTGCAGTGGTGGCGATGATATTACCGACTGTTTTAAATCTGATTCTTGGATTTATCATCGGCGGCATCGTGGTGCTGGGAGTGAAAGCAGTAGCGAAAATGCGCGGTCAGGCACATTAATACTCGCACTGGCTATTATGCAAAATTCGCCATCTTCAACTAAGGTGAACAAGTTTCACTCGAAAAAAGGAGGCGAGTATGAGCTTTATGGTTAGTGAGGAAGTTACGGTTAAAGAGGGCGGCCCGCGGATGATTGTCACCGGCTATTCCAGCGGTATGGTTGAGTGTCGTTGGTATGACGGTTATGGGGTCAAGCGGGAAGCTTTTCATGAAACCGAGCTTGTTCCGGGGGAGGGGAGTCGTCCTGCGGAAGAAGTTTGAAAGGGTATCATTAACACCAGGCCGGATCACATCCGGCCTGGTGTGCCAATGCCTGCAATGAATGATAGTCGCGTCTTATCATGCCACCATTATAAAATTATCGCTGTTTTGCGGTACGCTATCGCCAGGTTATGCCAGAATCATAAAAAAGCAGGTTGGGAGTCGTCAGGGTGCAGCACGAGACAAAAATGGAAAACCAGAGCTGGTTGAAAAAACTTGCGCGCCGCCTGGGGCCTGGTCATGTCGTTAATCTCTGCTTTATCGTAGTGCTGCTTTTTTCCACCTTGCTCACCTGGCGTGAAGTGGTGGTTCTGGAAGATGCCTATATCTCCAGCCAGCGTAATCATCTGGAAAACGTAGCTAACGCGCTCGATAAGCATCTGCAGTATAACGTCGACAAACTGATCTTTTTGCGTAATGGCATGCGCGAAGCTCTCGTAGCGCCACTGGATTTTACCTCTTTGCGTAATGCCGTAACGGAGTTCGAACAGCATCGCGACGATCACGCCTGGCAAATCGAACTCAACCGACGACGCACCCTGCCAGTCAATGGCGTTTCGGATGCATTAGTCAGCGAGGGAAATCTCCTGTCTCGCGAAAATGAAAGCCTCGACAATGAAGTTACTGCTGCGTTGGAGGTTGGTTACTTGCTACGACTGGCGCACAATTCCTCGTCGATGGTCGAACAAGCTATGTATGTCTCGCGTGCCGGATTTTACGTTTCGACGCAGCCGACCTTGTTTACGCGCAATGTACCAACGCGTTATTACGGCTATGTCACCCAACCCTGGTTTATCGGTCATTCTCAACGAGAAAATCGTCAACGCGCGGTACGTTGGTTCACCTCGCAGTCAGAACACGCCAGCAATACTGAACCGCAGGTTACCGTCAGTGTTCCGGTAGACAGTGATAACTACTGGTATGGCGTGCTGGGGATGAGTATTCCCGTGCGTACCATGCAGCAATTTTTAAGAAACGCCATCGATAAAAACCTCGATGGTGAGTATCAGCTCTATGACAGTAAGCTGAGATTATTGACCTCTTCTAATCCTGACCATTCAACAGGGAATATTTTTGATCCTCGTGAACTGGCCTTGCTGGCGCAGGCAATGGAACATGACACGCGGGGCGGCATTCGTATGAACAGTCGCTATGTTAGCTGGGAACGTCTGGACCATTTCGACGGTGTGCTGGTGCGCGTCCATACGCTAAGCGAAGGCGTGCGTGGTGATTTCGGCAGTATCAGCATTGCATTAACCCTGCTGTGGGCGCTCTTTACCACCATGTTACTCATCTCCTGGTATGTGATTCGCCGGATGGTCAGCAACATGTATGTTCTGCAAAGCTCGTTGCAGTGGCAGGCGTGGCACGACACCTTAACGCGTTTATATAACCGTGGCGCACTGTTCGAAAAAGCCCGTCCGCTCGCTAAATTGTGTCAGACGCACCAACATCCTTTTTCTGTCATTCAGGTCGACCTTGACCATTTTAAAGCGATTAATGACCGCTTTGGTCATCAGGCGGGCGACCGTGTTCTTTCTCATGCTGCTGGATTAATTAGCAGTTCCTTGCGTGCGCAGGACGTTGCCGGGCGGGTCGGTGGCGAGGAGTTTTGTGTGATTCTGCCAGGGGCGAATCTGGCGCAGGCCTCGGAAGTTGCAGAACGTATTCGCCTGAAGTTAAATGAAAAAGAGATGTTGATCGCCAAGAGTACGACGATACGCATTAGTGCCTCGCTGGGGGTAAGCAGCAGCGAGGAAACCGGTGATTATGATTTTGAACAACTCCAGTCACTGGCTGACCGTCGGCTTTATCTCGCTAAACAGGCAGGGCGCAATCGGGTGTTCGCGAGCGACAACGCTTAACGGGCGGAGAAAAAATGGTCCAGCCCTTCACGCCAGCCTTCCGGTCCTTCACGCTGCGTTCGCCAGACGCGGGCCGGATCCTCATGATGCAGATGCACCCCTTGACGATTTAGCCCTTTCACAATCACCGCGTAATCCATTACCTCCAGTAAGGGCGCATCGTTTGGCCCATCGCCCAGACCAAGCGTGGTTGGTCGTTTGCCTAACGATTGTTGATAGGTCGCGATGATCCAGTTTGCGGCCTGATCTTTTCCGGCAGAGGCATCCAGTACGTGCCAGAAGCGCGCCCCCTGCATAAACTGCAAGCCCAGCTCGTTCAGACGGGTGGTAAATTGCGCCATCCGCTCGTCACTGTCGCGCCAGATAAGCGTTACAGATGCCTCATGTAACTGCGTCAGTACCGCCTGGCTACGGCTTAATCCCGTCCATTCGGCGATGGTTTCATCGTCGACGTCATCAAAAGTTGTGAATTTAAAATGCTCTTTCTCACGCAGCGTATTTAATACCTGGCTGATTTCGCCATGGGTAATACCTGAGATGATGCGTGGAAAACCGTCTATATCCTGCCATTGCTCAGCAAGCTGGATCACTGCGCCATTTTCGGCAATCAGCGGTAAACCTTGTAGCCCCAACGTTTTTTGCAAGTACAGCATTTCCGCTGATGTCTTACTGCTACAGAGAATGACGGGAACATTCGCTTCGCGTAAACGGCTGAGCCAGGGGGCAGCTGGTTGCCAGTCATAACTATGACTGTCCAGCAGGGTGCCATCAAGATCAGTAAAAACCAGTAGTGGTTGTTGAATTGAAAGCATGGTCGCGCAGTACTCCCCTTACCAGGATGTTTCTCAAAACAGCACAAATAATCAAAGATGATTTTTTCGGGAGCGATCCCGTTGACGCCAGAGCCACCAAGGGGTGACGTGTGTCACATTTCTATTCATAAGTGGTGTTAATCATTCATAACGCGAATATTTTCTTGTCAGCGAAAAAAATTGCGGATAAGGTGATGAACACATCAGATTTCCTGGTGTAACGAATTTTTTAAGTGCTTCTTGCTTAAGCAAGTTTAATCCCGACCCCCTCAGGGTCGGGATTTTTTTATTGTGCATTCAACGATTCACTTCAGAGACGCTGAAGTCATGAATATCCAGTTCGAAGGCATCCGCCAATTCACGCCATGTATGATATTCACGTCCATCGACACTAACGTGTTCAGGATCGTGCGGGCTGCGATGAACTTCGCTTTCGCTAATTTCATTGATCGCCGCCAGCAGGGCATCGACATCGACGCTGACCTCACGTTTTGCGGTATCGCTGTACTCTTTTGCGGTTTTCATCATCTTTCCTCGCAACCGTTACTCTGTTGTTGCCGCCAGTCGTTAAGTCCGCCTGGCATCTCTTAAGTATAGACCGTCGAGAAAATCAGCACTCGCGCGCGCCTGGCGCTGCCAGAAAAACGAAATTGTTCTACACTGGCACAAAGCCACAGGAGGAAAACGATGAAGGTGAATGATCGGGTAACAGTCAAAACGGATGGCGGTCCGCGTCGTCCTGGCGTGGTACTGGCAGTTGAGGAGTTTAGTGAAGGCACAATGTACCTGGTTTCGCTGGAAGACTACCCGCTCGGCATCTGGTTCTTTAATGAAGCAGGGCATCAGGACGGTATCTTTGTGGAGAAAGCAGAGTAATCTAATTCAGCCTGACTGGTGGGAAACCACCAGTCAGAATGTGTTAGCGCATGTTGACAAAAATACCATTAGTCACATTATCCGTCAGTCGGACGACATGGTAGATAACCTGTTTATTATGCGTTTTGATCTTACGTTTAATATTACCTTTATGCGATGAAACGGTCTTGGCTTTGATATTCATTTGGTCGGAGATTTGAATTGTTCCCTGACCTGCCATCCACATTCGCAACATACTCGATTCGGTTCGGCTCAATGATAACGTCGGCATATTTAAAAACGAGGTTATCGTTGTCTCTTTTTTCAGAATATCGCCAAGGATATCGTCGAGAGATTCCGGTTTAATCGATTTAGAACTGATCAATAAATTTTTTCTGACCAATAGATATTCATCAAAATGAACATTGGCAATTGCCATAAAAACGATAAATAACGTATTGGGATGTTGATTAATGATGAGCTTGATACGCTGACTGTTAGAAGCATCGTGGATGAAACAGTCCTCATTAATAAACACCACTGAAGGGCGCTGTGAATCACAAGCTATGGCAAGGTCATCAACGGTTTCAATGTCGTTGATTTCTCTTTTTTTAACCCCTCTGCTCAACAGATACCCGGTTAAACCTAGTCGGGTGTAACTACATAAATCCATAATAATCGTTGACATGGCATACCCTCACTCAATGCGTAACGATAATTCCCCTTACCTGAATATTTCATCATGACTAAACGGAACAACATGGGTCACCTAATGCGCCACTCTCGCGATTTTTCAGGCGGACTTACTATCCCGTAAAGTGTTGTATAATTTGCCTGGAATTGTCTTAAAGTAAAGTAAATGTTGCGATATGTGAGTGAGGTTAAAACAAATATTTCGCCACAGGAGTATCCTGGAAGATGTTCGTGGGTATTATTTTTCAGATAATCCTTAGGATAACAAGATAAACATTAGGGAATCATATTACAGGTAATTCGCTGATAATATCTGCCAGCAAATTAAAAATTTCACTGAATAAATGTTCGCAAAAAGGAGCAATTAACGGCATTAATGCCGCCATTAATGAGATACCGACAGTCAGAGTTAATGGAAATCCAATAACAAAAATGGATAATTGCGGGGCCATACGATTCAGTAAACCTAATGCCAGATTCAGTGTCAGCAGCAGAGTAATGAGCGGTAACGCCAGCATCAGTCCATTGAGGAAAATCAAACTCCCTGCTTTGGTGAGTGCCAGAAACGCATTGCTATTTAGCGGCTCGCCACCAATAGGCAGGGTGTGAAAGGTATCCACCAGCAGTGAAATCAGCCATAAATGACCGTTAAATGTCAGGAACAGCAGTAACGCCAGCATATCCATGATGCGCGCTAAAACGGGCATATTGAGATGGCTGCCCGGATCGACAAACGTCGCAAATGACAGTCCCATTTGCAGACCGATAATTTCGCCAGCGGTTCGCACAGCGGCAAAAGCAAACTGCATGGTAAAACCAAGCGCAATGCCGATCAGGATCTGCTGCACGGCCAGCCACAGAGCAAAGAACGAAAAAACAGGAACATCGTTGGCAGGTAAGGATGGGGCAATGGCGAACGTGATCATCATTGCGAGACCCAGTTTGACCCGTTTCGGCACGCTACGTTCGCTCAGAATTGGCGCGGTAGAAATGAGCGCCAGCACGCGCAGTAACGGCCAGAAGTACAGGCTCAACCAAGAAAGCCATTGATCGCTTGTCACCTGCAACATTATACGGGCTACCCGATGATATACGGCAGGTTAGTGAACAAGGTACGGACGTAATCCAGCAACAGATTGAGCATCCACGGTCCGGCAATAATAATGGCGATAAATACGGCGATGATTTTCGGAATAAACGACAGCGTCATTTCATTAATCTGCGTGGCGGCCTGCAAAATACTGATGATAAGGCCCGTGACCAACGCCACCAGCAACAGCGGGGCAGCCAGCGCCAGCGCGACTTTCATCGCTTCAGTCCCCATCATCATGACCGATTCAGGTGTCATTTTGCCTCTCTAGCTGTAAAAGCTCTGCGCCAGCGAACCGACCAGCAATTGCCAGCCATCCACCAGTACAAACAGCATCAGTTTAAAGGGCAGAGCAATGGTGGCCGGGGGCACCATCATCATCCCCAATGCCATCAGTACGCTGGCAATCACGAGGTCGATAATCAAAAAAGGAATGAAAATCGTGAAGCCTATCTGAAATGCGGTTTTCAGCTCGCTGGTCACGTAGGCCGGGAGCAAAATGCGCATTGGCACGGCTTCAGGTCCCTGCAACGGGCCGGTATTCGCCAGTCTGGCAAACAACCCTAAATCTGCCTCGCGGGTCTGACGCAGCATAAACTCACGCAGCGGCTGCGCCCCTTTTTCCAGCGCCTCCTGCATTGAGATTTTCTCTTCGCTGAACGGCTGGTATGCATCGACATAAATTTTGTCGATCACCGGCGACATTATAAAAAAGGTCAAAAACAGTGCCAGCCCCAGCAATACCTGGTTAGGTGGCGCGGAGGGCGTTCCCAGCGCGTTACGCAATAAACCAAAAACAATGATGATGCGGGTGAAACTGGTCATCATCAGTAAAATTGCCGGAATAAACGTCAACGAGGTGATGAACACCAGCGTCTGCACCGGGAGTGACCAGCTTTGTCCACCGCCAGGCAGCGGCTGGCTGGTGATACCCGGCAGTTGTGCGAAGGCGAGAGGGGTAACCAGCCAGAGAAGAACAGGTGCGACAGACAACAAACGACGCATCAGGATCTCCCGCTACGCTTAAGCAAGTTTTTCATGACCGACTGAAAATCGGTCTGCGGTATCTCTTCCGTTGGCGCAGAAGGGGGAAGTTTATGCAGCAGATTGATTTGCCCTGCGGTAACGCCGAGCACCAGGCGTGCATCTTCCACATCGACCACCACGACCCTTTCACGCGCGCCCAGCGAAGCACTGGCGCTAATTTTCAGACCGTTAACGCCAGTTCGTTTGGGGGCAAATCCCAGCCGTTTTACCAGCCAGGCAGCAGCGAGGATCAGGGCAATAATGGCGATCAGTGCGCCGCTCACCTGCAGCAGCGGCGCAGCAGAAACCGGCGCGGACGGTTGCACAGTAGCGTGGTTATTCATCGCTAACGGCTCAGGCGGCGCATTCGCTCAGACGGAGTAATGATATCGGTGATCCGCACGCCATATTTATCGGCAACGACCACCACTTCGCCCTGGGCGATTAAATAACCGTTGATCAGAATATCCAGCGGTTCGCCTGCCAGGCCGTCCAGCGCTACGACTGACCCTTGTGTCAGGCGCAACAGCTCTTTGATGGTCATCCGAGTGCGGCCCAGTTCGACGGTCAGTTTAACCGGAATATCCATAATCAGGTCGATATCCTGCAACGTTCCGCTGACATCACCGCCGCCAAATTGCTGGAATACCGCGTCTGCAGCGCTTTTACTGCTGGTTGATTTTTGTTCGCTCAACGCTTCAGCCCACAGATCGTCCATTGCGCCGTTGTTATCATCGGCCGGATTATTCAAGTCACTCATTTGGGCTGTTCCTCGTTCAGAGAATTCAAAATCGGGTTAATCAAATGTTCAATCCGTAACGCATACTGGCCGTTGAGGGTGCCGTACTGGCTGGTCAGCACCGGAACGCCGTCAACATGGGCGATGATGCGATCGGGTTTTTCTATCGGCAGGACGTCGCCGGGTTTCAGTTTTAAAATTTGCGACAGACGCAGCGATATATCGGCAAAGTTAGCGACCAGCTCCAGCTGTGAGTGCTGCACCTGACGCACCAGGTTATCGCGCCAGTTCTGATCTTCATTTCGTGAGTTTTCCAGCGGCGGGTTAACCAACAATTCCCGTAGCGGCTCGATCATGCTGAATGGCAGGCAGATATTAAATTCGCCGGTCAGGTTGCCAATCTCCACATGGAACGGTGTGTTAACCACGATGTCGTTCGGCGAGGTGGTGATATTGGTAAATTTCACCTGCATTTCCGAACGCACGTACTCTACATCCAGCGGATTAATTGCTTTCCAGGCGTCGCTATAGCCTTCCAGCGCCAGCTTCAACATACGGTTGATGACGCGCTGTTCAGTATGGGTAAACTCGCGACCTTCCACTTTGGTTGGGAAGCGTCCATCGCCGCCAAACAGGTTATCCACGGCGATAAACACCAGACTCGGCGAGAACACCACCAGCCCTGTGCCGCGTAGCGGTTTCAGGTGGATTAGGTTCAGGTTGGTCGGCACCGGCAGGTTGCGGGCAAATTCATGGTACGGCTGAATGCGGATGGCCCCGACGGTAATGTCCGGGCTACGGCGCAATAGGTTGAACAGCCCCATACGGAAATGGCGGGCAAAACGCTCATTAATGATTTCCAGCGCCTGCAAACGTTCGCGTACAACCCGTCGTTGGGTATTCGGATCGTACGGACGAATGTCACTATCGCCGCTAACACTGGCCGTCGGTTCGTCTTTGACTTCGCTGTCACCATTCAACAGCGCATCAATTTCAGCTTGAGAAAGAATACTATCGCCCATGTCGTTATCGCAGAATGAAAGCGGTATACAGCACGTCGGTGACATCCTGTTTCGGTTGCCCGGCAACAAGCGGGGTGGAAAGTGTGGCTTTAATCTCAGCAATCAGGCTTTTCTTGCCTTCTTCTGTCGCCAGTACGGCAGCATCCTGACGCGAAAACAGTAACAGCAAGCGGCTACGGACTTCCGGCAAATACTCACTTAGCCGCGAGCGGGTAGCTTCATCTTTTAGCCGCAGAGTTATGCCGATATAAAGCACGCGATCCGCATCACCCAAATTGACCGTAAAGGTATCCAGCGCATAGAAGACCGGGGAGGGCACGACGCGTTGCTGCGCTTTGTCGTCAGCGGCAACCTGATGCGAATGCCAGTAGCTATAACCTGCGCTGGCACAGGCCGCGAGGGTAATGAATACCAGAATCGGGATCCAAAGCGATCGCTTGCTTTTCTTGCTTATCGCGTAATCAGTCATGTGTTGCGGTCTTCCTGTGTCGCTACTGCTTATCGGCTAATTATCCTGCGTCTTGAACGCAACAAAGCGGGGAAAAGACGCGGATTACGGTGCTACCTCTGACGTTAGGCGAAAATATCAACGCCACTGTTGCCTGTTACGCGCCCTTGTAAAGAGACGGGAACGGGTAGCGTATCGCCGTCTTCACCCGCCAGAGGTTCATGATTTGCTGTGCGCTGGCTTTGCTGTTGCTGTGAAGCGGCCTGTTGCTGACCACTAAAGCTTTCGCCACTGATGTTGCTTTGCCCTAACTGAATGCCACTTTCTGCCAGCTGCGTACGCAGTACCGGTAGCGCAGCTTCCAGCGCGGCGCGTACGTGCTGATGCGGTGACACCATCTGGATTTGCGCCTGGCTATCATCCACTTTGAGGGAGATTTGTACTTCACCTAAATCCTGCGGGTGCAGACGCAACTCTGCGCTTTGTTGCCCCTGGCGGGTAAACAGCGAAATATGCTGGCTTAATGATTGTTGCCATTCGTGAGAACCCAGCGGCGCACTCAAAACAGGTGCTGCGACGGTGGGCAGCGGCTGTGTCTGGTGCGGAGTGATGAGCGGGCTGACGGCAGCGGTCACCGGCGAAGGTGTGCTGATGACTTCCGCTTTACTCTGGGCTTCTGCTACCAGCGGTGTTACTGGCTGAGCTTGCGCGTCGGGGGCGTCATCAGGCTGTGCGGTTGTGAATTGCGCAGTAGTCAGTTTTGTGTAGAGAGTTGGTTTCTCTGTCGGTAACACGGTTGACGGCGCATCAGCCACTTTGGGCGTATTGTCAAAACCCGGCAACATCGCAAAAAGGGCGCTCAGGCTTGCGGTGACGTCTTCATTAAGCTCATCTGCTTTTTCGTCTTTTGTCGTATTTTTGTCAGCCACCGCAGCCAACGTCATCGCCTGAGCGGTGGTTAACGGTGTTGATGTGGATTGTTCGTCGTTGATGACAGGAAGTGTTTCATCCACAGGGATCAGTAAATCCGCTTGTTGCGCGTCGGAAACAATATCGCTGACCAGCGGCTCACCTTTTGTTGTGGGTTTATCTGTTGCCACCAGCAACTGAGGGGCCGCTTTGTCGGTTGTTGTTTCACCTGCTATTGCTCCACTCAACAATGCGAGAAAATCTTGTGCAGCATCGCTGGCTTTACCGCCGGGCAATATGGCGGTGTCAACGTCAGCGGTAATCACGGGCGCTAAGCGAATCATTCGGGTTTCCTCATGGTGGCACGTTGGGCGAACTCATCCATCTTTTTCTGATCGAGACGGTTTTCTGCAAGCAGTGCCGCCGTGGATTGCCGTTCCTGCAGTGTCTGCCAGGCTTGCAAACGTTGTTTCTTTTCTCGCCAGCTGTTCAGGGCAATGTCAACTTTCTGCGTCCACTGATTAAGTTGCTGGCGATGCTGAGTAATGGCTTTTTCCAGCGTCTGGATAAACTGCTGATAGTTGATCCAGCGGTTACTGGTCATCCCGGCACTCATATCGCTGTTGAGGTTATTGCGATATTCATTCTGATAATCGATCAGCATTTTGAGTTGTTCCTCTGCCTGCTGGCATCCGCGACGCATTTCACCCAGCAGGCGCGCGGCATCTTCTACCTCTTTTTCTGCCAGATCTTTCAGGGTCGCCAGCGCGCCATGTTCTGCCATCTGCCGTTATCTCCTGCGTTTTCACACTGTCGGGAATATGAGCTCCAGCCCCTGGAGAGACTCTTCCCAGCTCGCGCGTTCAAAAATACCTTGTTGCAAATAGCCCTCCAGTTGCGGCCACAGGGCGATGGCTTTATCAAGCATGGGATCGCTGCCTTTGGCGTACGCACCGACGCTAACCAGATCGCGGTTACGCTGAAAACTCGACAACAGCTGTTTGAAGTTGCGCACTCGCGCGTAATGTTGCTCGCTGATCAACGCCGTCATTGCACGGCTGATCGACGCTTCAATATCAATCGCCGGATAGTGTCCGGCTTCCGCCAGACGACGAGAAAGAACAATGTGACCGTCGAGGATCGCCCGTGCGGAGTCGGCAATCGGGTCCTGCTGGTCATCGCCTTCGGTGAGCACGGTATAAAACGCCGTAATTGAGCCGCCGCCGCTGATACCGTTACCGGCACGCTCGACCAGCGCCGGTAATTTGGCGAATACCGACGGTGGATAACCTTTGGTGGCAGGCGGTTCGCCAATCGCCAGCGCAATCTCACGCTGGGCCATCGCGTAGCGGGTGAGGGAGTCCATAATCAGCAACACATGCTGACCACGATCGCGAAAATCTTCGGCAATGCGCGTGGCATAGGCGGCACCTTGCATTCGCAGGAGCGGAGAAACATCCGCTGGAGCGGCAATCACCACGGAGCGTGCACGCCCTTCGGCACCGAGGATATTCTCAATAAAATCTTTTACTTCGCGCCCACGTTCACCAATCAAACCCACGACAATGACATCGGCGCGGGTGTAACGTGCCATCATCCCCAGCAGCACACTTTTACCGACACCAGAACCAGCAAATAGCCCCATACGCTGCCCGCGCCCAACGGTAAGCAGGGCATTGATTGGGCGCACGCCCGTGTCCAGCACATGTTCAATCGGTGTACGTTGCAAAGGGTTAAAAGGCGGGGTGATCAGCGCACCTGTTTCGGTCGTATCGGGGGAGGGAAGGCCATCAAGCGGTTTACCGCTGCCATCCAGAACGCGACCTAATAACGCCGGACCGAGTGGCAACTGCTTGCCGCTTTGCAGCCCTTCAGCCGAAATGTGTTTGGCATAAACGCGCGCGCCGGGCAGGACACCTTCCACTTCTTCCAGCGGCATTAAAAACAGCCGTTGACC
The DNA here is from genome assembly GCF_002966045.1 of Escherichia sp. MOD1-EC5189. Taxonomy (NCBI): domain Bacteria; kingdom Pseudomonadati; phylum Pseudomonadota; class Gammaproteobacteria; order Enterobacterales; family Enterobacteriaceae; genus Escherichia; species Escherichia sp. MOD1-EC5189. Next base: position 117,821 of record NZ_PTRX01000007.1, read on the forward strand.
GTTAAAGCCAACCACTTCGCTTTCTACTTCATGCGTTTCCGACCCGTTCTGGCGCTCAATCACACAGGTTGCGCCGAGCGGCAATTGTAATCCGGTAGCCTCCAGCACCAGCCCGGTAGCGCGAGTTAATCGCCCGTAGCGACGTACCGCAGGCAACTGCGCCATTTTGGCTTCGAAGTTATCCAGCGTGGTTAGCCAGCGAGTCAGGCGCGTGGTCATTACACCACTCCTGGCGCTGCCAGACGGCAGAGTTCTTGCCAGCGAGTGGCGACACTGGCATCGAGATCGCCTTCATCGGCGGAGACTTTGCAGCCGCCTGGATGGAGCGTGGGATCGCCCCGTAAGCGCCAGCCATGCAAACTTAAGGTTGCGCCCAGCATATCATCAACACGTTGCAGATCATCCGGGTGCACGCGCAGTTGCGGTTTGCCACTGAATAACGGTTCTTGCTGCAACAACTGTTGGATCTGTTTGATCAGCGCCGAGTTGTCCACCGTTGGCGTTTGACCGATGACCTGGCGCGCCGCCTCCAGCGCCATCTGCATCAGGCGCGAAGCAATCACACTATCAAGTGCATCAAGGGTAGTTTGAAATTCGCTGACCAGTTGCTGCATCCGGGCATGAATCGGCGCTTGCTGGGATTTTGCCTGTGCCAGCCCTTGTTCCAGCCCCTGGGCCAGACCTTCCTGATAGCCCTGTTCGTGACCTTGCTGACGGCCTTCAGTAATCCCCGCTTGATAACCTTGCTCATGGGCCTGCATTTGCAGTTGTGCCAGTTGCTGCTCAAGGCTGGGTTCAGTCTCTTCAATGATGGTTTCTTCTGGCTCGGCCATTGGCACAAACTCTGCCTGTGGTGGCGCGAGATCGTCTGGCGTCCAGGTTTTCCACGGCAAATTATCAGACATAGGTATCCTCGCCGCTACCAATCACCATCTCGCCAGTTTCGGCAAGGCGGCGCACAATCAGCAGAATCGCTTTCTGTTCGTTTTCCACCTGCGACAGACGCACCGGACCACGGTTGGCGAGATCGTCGCGCAGAATATCGGCGGCACGCTGCGACATATTGCGCAGGAACTTCTCGCGCAGTGGTTGCTCGGCCCCTTTCAGCGCGATCAACAGCGATTCGGAATCCACTTCCTGCAACAGACGCTGGATGCTGCGATCGTCGACATCCACCAGATTTTCGAACAGGAACATCTCGTCGATAATTTTTTGTGCCAGCTCGCCGTCGAATTCACGCACGGCGGTAATAACGGCTTCTTCCTGCTGCGTTTTCATCAGGTTGATAATTTCGGCTGCCGTTCTCACGCCGCCCATTTTGCTGCGCTTGAGATTCTGACCGTCGAGCAAGCCATTCAGTACTTCGGTCAGTTCCGCCAGCGCGGCTGGCTGCACGCCGCCAAAGGTGGCGATACGCAACATCACGTCGTGGCGCAGACGTTCATCGAACAACGCCAGAATATCGGCGGCTTGCGCACGCTTCAGATGCACCAGAATGGTGGCGATAATCTGCGGATGCTCATCGCGAATCAGATCGGCGGCGCTCTGCGGCTCCATAAAGTTGAGCGTTTCAATACCGCTGGCGGTATCGCGGGTTTCGAGAATATCTTCCAGCAGGCTGGCGGCACGTTCTTCACCGAGGGCTTTAACCAGCACCGAACGCAGATAATCGTTGGCGTTGATATTCAGTGCGGCAAACTGTTCAGCTTCTTGCTCAAACTCCGCCAGCACATCGGTTAGCTGCTTGTTGGAGATCTGCGTGACGTTCGCCATTGCTGCACTCAGGGTTTGCACTTCGCGCTGGGAGAGGTGCTTGAACACCTCTGCCGCCCGGTCTTCGCCAATGGTCATCAGCAGGATGACGCTTTTATCGGTGCCTGTCAGGTTACTCATGATCGTTATTTATCCACTGGCGAATGACCAGCGCCACCACGCGCGGATCGTTATCAGACATTTCACGGATACGCTGGCTCATGACCTCTGCCCCCAGACGTTGGTTCGCGCGTCGTTGTTGGAGTTGTTCATCTTTGCTCAGGCGGACTTCCACCGCATCTTCCACTTCCTCGCGGGCCTGCGCCTGTTGCTGCACAGCTTTCATCGCCTCAGCGCGACGAGTTAGCTGTGGACGTACCGCTTTACGCCACAGTAGCCACGCCACCAGCAGTACCAGCAACCAGCGTCCGGCGCTCAGCAACTGATCGATAAATACCTGTTGTTGCCAGAACGGCAGTTCTCCACCGCTTTCGTCGCTGCTATTGAACGGCGAGTTAACGACATTGAGCGAGTCACCGCGTTTTTCAGAAAAGCCCATCGCCTCGCGGGTCAGATCTTCAATTTGCTTCATCTGTTCGTTGCTGAGAGGCAACGGTTTGCCATCTGGAAAGGTTTTGTAATTCACCACTACCGCGACTGACAGACGTTGCACATCGCCCACGTTCATTTTGGTATGACGAATGGTGCGATCGACCTCGTAGTTACTGGTTTCATTACGTTGTGTGCTACGCGGCCCATTATTGCTGGTAGTGCTTGCCTGCTGCTGGCGATTATTTTGATTTGCCGGAGGCGTGCTGATCGGCGCGTTATTTGCGGGTGCTGGTTGATTCGACAACGCACCCGGTACGCCGCCTGGATAACCGGAACCGCTTTGCTCGCTCTCATTAAGCTGGCGTGAGCGGAGCGCCGCCTGAGATTTATCACCGTTAGGGCGATACTGCTCTTCGGTTTGCTCCTTACTGGCGAAGTCCAGTTGCGCCGTAACCTGGGCGTGAATATTGCCGTTGCCGACAATAGGCGACAGGATCGCTTCAATACGCCGCTGAATTCGGCCTTCGACATCACTGGCATATTTCAACTGAGCATCATTAAGATCGCGCCCGCTGGTGTTGGATTGGGTTAACAGATGTCCGCCCTGATCAACCAACGTCACGTTCCCCGGCGGCAGACCAGCAACTGCGCTGGAAACCAGATGCACAATGGCACTAATTTGCCCTTCATCGAGTGCGCGGCCGGGTAACAGATTTACCGTCACCGATGCAGAAGGGGATTTTTGCTCACGGACAAATAAAGAGGGTTTCGGCAATGCCAAATGGACACGCGCCCCTTTTACCGGGCCGATAGTTTCGATGGTACGAGAAAGCTCGCCTTCCAGCGCCCGCTGATAATTCACCTGTTCGCTGAACTGGCTAATGCCAAACTTTTCCTGATCGAGCAGTTCGAAACCGACCGCGCCGCCTTTGGGCAAACCTTGTTGCGCCAGGCGCAGGCGCAGTTCGTGAACTTTATCTGCCGGAACTTCAATAGCGCCGCTGGCTTCGCTGAAGCGGTAAGGAATATTCATTTGCGTCAGTTGGCTGACAATTGCGCCACCATCCTGATCGGAAAGATTGCTGAATAATGTGCGGTAGTCGGGGGCTTTCGCCCACAGGATCAGTGCGACCATGACCGCCACTGCTGCGGAACCGGCAACAATCAATGGAATTTTCGGATTCGCACGCAGGCGATTAAGCCACTCAAGAGATTTTGTCTGGGCTGCAGTCGCATTCATCGCGCACCTCGTGGCTGATTATGGACGGCGTTATTGGCAAAGTGGAACAAGACTCACTCCCGGGTCAGCAAACTCGAAAAATTGACGCTCTCATTATTTGTGCTTTCGTTTTTTTCTATCCGCCAATAAACCCGTTTTTTTGTTGCTATTTAGCGCCTTTGTCTTATTGACTTACTGGTAGGCTTTGCTACCAGAAATTATCCGGGAGATGAAAATGTCAGCGATACAGGGGATTGAAGGGGTTATCAGCCAGTTACAGGCTACGGCGATGAGTGCGCGTGCGCAGGAATCACTACCGCAACCGACCATTAGTTTTGCCGGGCAGTTGCATGCCGCGCTCGATCGCATAAGCGATACACAAACCGCCGCCCGCACGCAGGCAGAAAAATTCACCCTCGGCGAACCCGGCGTGGCGTTAAACGATGTGATGACCGATATGCAAAAAGCCTCAGTTTCAATGCAAATGGGGATTCAGGTGCGTAATAAGCTGGTGGCGGCGTATCAGGAAGTGATGAGCATGCAGGTGTAAGTTGTGTAACCTGTTGTTGATTACATCCGATCTCACCGCGTGGGGCATGGATGGGGCAAACACACTCAATTTCTGGTTTAAAATGGAAACCTGATTCTGAAAGTTTTCTGCCATCCACGATCTGTAAACGCGATAACCCCCCTGAACATCAGAGTGTCTCCTTTAACACGCATCACCAGGTCGGTTGTTGTTACAACCACAGACGCAATAGTAACGTTTGGATAATTTAATCTTTGTTGATGTTTTTATTCATATTCCGGGCTAGGGAAATAATCAGGCGTGATTGTGTCACTGGAATAGAGGTTTCTTGTGGCGTATGTGGAAGGGGCGTCTAGAGACAAGGCGTTTCCGGCTGGTGATAAATAAAGGCGCAGCACGTCGAATGCAAGAATGTGCTGCGTCTGGCTCATGGCAATTCATTATTTTCGCATAGCGTCAATGACAAAAATCGACTGTGTGGATCAAGTTGATAATCAGCAAACGGTTCGCAATCAACGAAACCATGCTTCAAATAAAGTTGATGGCAGGCCGTAAATCCAGCCTGTGTACCCGTTTCTAAGCTCAGGCGATGAAGGCATCTGTCATGGGCGACCTGCAAAATGTGGCGTAAAATCAGACTGGCGACACCCCGACGTAAATAATTTGGCGCGGTACGCATTGATTTCAGTTCGCCATGTTTATCATCCAGCAACTTCAGCGCACCAATTCCTGCGAGTTGTTCGCCTTCCCATACTGACCAGAATGTCACTGTCGGGTTACGTAATTTTTGCACATCTAAAGCATGACTGCTTTCGGGGGGAGACTGCTGCAGCATGCCGGAAATATGGTAAGCCACTAATGCTTGCACTGCTGGATGGGTGAGATCATCTGTTTTAATCGTGAACATGACGATTCCGTATTGGTGTTATTTTTGCAATATGCCAACAGGTAATGAAATCTTTGTCTAATAGAGATTTCTTATGACGCAGTATTGTTGAACAATAATCTCCAGGCTTATCAAACAGGGTGAATTAACGCTGCGCCCTGGTTTTTGATATTACCCACCGCGCGCGACACAGGGTGCCAGGTGAACTGGTTTGCTGGCACACAGCCACTGGTAGCGATTTCTGAGGCTTCTTTACCACCAATGTGTTGCCGCATCCATTCCCGCGCAGTTTCTGGCGACAGTACCAGCGGGCGGCGGTCATGAATATCTACCAGACCCTGGTCTGCTGCTGCAGTGACAATTAAAAATCCTTCGGCTTCGTCACCACGCTCAAACGGTGTGCTACCTATCGCGGCTATAAAAACAGGTTGTCCATCAGCGCGATAGATAAAATAAGGCTGTTTTTTGTCGCCTTCTTTTTTCCACTCAAACCAGCCATCGGCAAAACAGATTGCCCGACCATGTTGCCAGAGCGGTTTAAACATACGACTGGTTGCCGCAGTTTCTACGCGGGCGTTAATCAGCGGCGGTTTATCCCACCATCCGGGAGCATATCCCCAGAAAACCGGATCCAGATGAAGGTGTTCATCACGTTCACTGAGCAGAAGAACTTTGGTTCCCGGCGCGACGTTGTATCTGCCAATGGGTTCGGGATCGTAGGGAATATCGCGTTCTATATCTTCCGCGAGAAGCGCAAGGTAATCTTCACGCGTTTGGGATTGGGCAAAGCGTCCACACATAGCAACCTCCTGAGATCATACTGAAAAGAATAGGAGAGGGGGCGGGTAAAATCTATGTGATACAGAGGTAACGATGTTCCCGCTGTTGGCCACAGCGGGAATGAGGGATTACTTCTGAATTAAATAACGAATGGTCGGCCCGTCTTGCTGAATATCCAGCACCGTATAGCCGTGATTACGCGCATCCAGTGGAATATTATTGATCGACTGCGGACAGTCGCTCACCACTTCCAGGATCTCACCTTTTTTTAATTGCGGCATCGCCTCAAGGGTTGCGACTGCCGGATAAGGGCAGGGTTCACCCACCATATCAAGGCGGTAATCAGGAACGATATTTTTCATGCGATCTCCTTAGCTGTCTGCGGTGCCGCACGGCGGAAGAAGCGTTTTTCCCAGCCGATAATCAACATCAGCGCAGCAAACAGCAGCAAATATGTCACCAGCAGGCCACCCATCGGGCCAAAGGTTTTCAGGAGGTTGATTTTGTCCCAGTCGGTGGCCAGCGCCGGAGCGAAATCATCCCAGTAATACGCCAGAATCGTTGAGCCGATCACGTTGCCCAGACCGACCCACCAGTAGTGCACCTGGCCTTCTACCGCGCGGTACATCCAGCCGGTTTCGCAGCCGCCTGCCAGCACGATGCCAAATCCAAACAGCAAACCACCAATTACCGCGTTTGGTCCTGCCCACATGATTTTGGGTTCAACGCCTAACTGTACGTAACTGAAGATCCCGATGGCACTTACCGCCATACCGATAATGATTGCTTTCGCCATGTGGGTACGTCCGGTGATCCACATATCGCGGAACGCCGAAGTAAAGCAGATTTGCGCACGTTCAATCAGTAAACCAAAGCCGACGCCAAACAGCATTGCCAGCCCCAGTTTTGGTTGGTTCATCGCCGTCAGTAGCGCCCAGCCCAGCATGCCGAAAAAGACCAGCATCCCGAGACGAAAACGACGCCGCGCCTGATCCGGTTTTTGCGTCAGCGGTGAGGCGGCAGAAACTTTCTGCATTTTCACGGGAATACGGAAGATGGGCAGCAGGGTAAAGCGCGCGCCAAACCATGAACCAATGGCAGTGGCGATGGCAAAGAACCAGGCATGCAGCGAGAACTGAGGAATGCCGGTAAAGAACGCCGCCAGGTTACAGCCCATTGCCAGACGCGCGCCAAAACCGGCGATAATGCCGCCAATGATGGCCTGCATAATGCGGATACGGCTGCGCGGCATGCGTAGTTTGACATTGTTGGCCCACAGCGCTGCAGCAAAGCAGCCGCCAAACATACCGAGGATCATCATTCCGTCGATGCGGGTTAATGGCGATCCTTCCAGATGAATAATTTTAAAATAACCCCACTCTTCAGCATGGACGCCAAACAGCTGCAAAACCTGACCGCCCCAACGGGTAAATTCACCCGTGACTGCCCAAAAGGTGCCAGTGATGCCAAAATAGTAAGTGGAGAGAATACCCGCCGCGATGACCGCGGGGATGGGCGCCCAGAATTTAATCAACCAGGCGTGTTTGAATTGCTGCCATGACATGAATGTAGCCTCTGAACTCAGAAGGTTTGAAACAAGAGTCGCGGATCATACACCATGCAAATTTATTTTCGGGGTAATAATTCACAAAAATAATGGTTAGATCAAATTTCTCTCTGAACCTGGAAAGGCTGGCGACATCAGGGCTTTAATGCCACAATCCTCTTTTCTTCTCATGCAGGACGAATGATGAAAAAACTCGCAATTGCAGGCGCGCTCATGTTGCTGGCGGGCTGTGCCGAAGTCGAAAACTATAACAATGTTGTGAAAACCCCCGCGCCGGACTGGTTGGCGGGCTACTGGCAGACTAAAGGGCCGCAGCGTGCGCTGGTCAGCCCGGAAGCGATAGGCAGCCTTATTGTCACTAAAGAGGGCGATACCCTCGATTGCCGTCAGTGGCAGCGGGTGATTGCCGTGCCGGGTAAGTTGACATTGATGTCTGATGATCTCACTAACGTTACCGTAAAACGTGAGCTGTACGAGATTGAGCGTGAAGGTAACACCATTGAGTACGATGGAATGACGATGGAGCGTGCGGATCGCCCGACGGCAGAGTGTGCCGCTGCGCTGGATAAAGCGCCGTTACCGACGCCATTGCCGTAATGAAATCTCCCCGGCTTGCCGCCGGGGATGAATTTAAATCACCTCTTCGATAACCCACACGCTGACGCTGCCGCCGTTGCAAAAGAAGGTCGCTTCGCCGTTTTCGTCGGTCACTACGCTCTCTTGCCGGTTCCCCAGAAAATCACGCCAGGTTTTATTGCCGTAATTCTCTCCTAAATGAATGGTTTTTTCGCCATCATCTCCGTTCGACATGACCACCACGCAGCCGGGATATTCGTCGGTGCCACTGCGGCTAAAGGCAATGCAGTTCGGATGGTCGAAAAATAACGTCTGTACACCGTGGGCGAAACGCTGACGGGCGAGAATTAACTCATCAAGTTGTTCGATTATTGGCATATCTATCGGATAGGTTTGCCCGTCACCACCGACATCTTCGTAATGTGCACCGTAGAGATCCGGATAGAACACCGAAGGAACGCCATTTTCCCGCAACAAAATTAAGGCATACGCCAGCGGTTTAAACCACGGTTCGACCGGCGCTTCGAGGGCTTGCAACGGTTGGGTGTCGTGGTTGGCAACGAGGGTTACGGCGTGAAAAGGATCGGCTTCCACCAACGTCCCAGTGAAAATCTGCGTCATGTCGTAGTCGCGCCCCATGCGCGATGCTTCATGGAATTTCATTTGCAGCGGCGCATCAAACAGCATGGTTTTGCCTTCCACCTGATCTATATACGTTTGCAGTTTATCGACTTCATGCGACCAGTATTCCGCCACAATAAACAGCGGCTTTGGCGCAACTTCTTGTACGTGTTCGATCCACTCTTTATAAAACCACGCCGGAATATGTTTGACCGCATCAAGACGAAAACCGTCGCATTGTGTTTGTTCCATCACCCAGCGCGCCCAGTATTTAATCTCTTCCGTCACGGCATGATTGCGAAAATCGATATTCTCGCCCATCAGATAATCGAAATTACCGAGTTCATCATCAACCTGATCGTTCCAGCCTTCTCCGGTATAGTCGTTAACAATTTTAAAAATGCCATCTTCATCAGGGTTTTCGATATGGTCGATACCGCTAAAACATTTGAAATCCCAGATAAACTGCGAGTATTGCCCGGCACGGGCGGGGAAGGTGTAACGCGTCCAGCCTTCGCACTCAATGATTTCTTCGTCAATTTGCGTACGGTCATCAGCATTTACACGCTGCACGCGAATAGCTTCTTTTTCATCTGCGCCCATTTTGTGGTTGACTACCACGTCCAACAGCACCGCAATGTCATTACGTTTCAGGGCGTCAATGGCGGCCAGCAGTTGTGCTTTATCGCCATATTTAGTAGGGATGCTGCCTTTCTGATCAAACTCGCCTAAATCAAATAAATCATAGGAGTCGTAGCCGACCGAGTACCCGCCCGATGCGCCTTTATAGGCTGGCGGTAACCAGACCATATTGATACCAATATCATTAAAACCGTCGGCGCGCTCGGCCAGTTCAGGCCAGAGCTTACCGCCTTCCGGGTAATACCAGTGAAAACATTGTAACAGCGTGGGATTACGCATTCTTCGACTCCATTCAAGGGGAACATTAGAAGCGTAGCCGTAATCGGATTATTCGCGAGCCATCAGCTCGTTAAGATTCAAAAGAGGTTATCCTGCGGAGCCAGCACAAAGCCGCCCTGATCGCCATAGGCACTTAACACCGATTTTTGCACCGATGACTGACCGACCAGTTTCGCCAGTTCATCCATCCGAATCTGTAATAACTGCTTCACCTTGCTTTCGTTGTCGAGAATCAGGCGCAGCATCGGGCGGAGCTGCTCCTGCATCGTGATGGACGGGTCAATCTCTTCAGTCAGATGTGCAATCTCCTGCACCGCATTCACATACGCCATTTCGCTGGCGATGAGTTCGTCCCATTGTTCTTCCGTTGCCAGGCGTAACATGAGCTGGCTTTTTTCGACGAGTTGTTGCCAGGCGAAATACAAATGCGGTGCATGGTTCATCAGACTGGGTCCTGAATCAAAGAAGGGGAGAGTAAAGACTCTTTCCAGGCATCGGCAATATTGCGCATTAATGCTTCCACTTCTTCGACTGCGGAGACATCGTTGCGTAAATTGGCTTGCAGCAAGCGCCTGACCATATAGCTATAAAGAGCAATCAAGTTTTGGGTTAGTTCGTCTTTGCTCTCTTCATCAAGACTCACCCGCAGCCCGTTCTCAATGATGTTGATCGCTTTTGACAAAGAGACGCCTTTGCCTTGCTGATTGTTGTCCTGCATAAACAGGCGCGCTCTAACCAGTGCGCTCAGCACTCCATCAAATAGCATGGTGACCAGCTGCTGCTGGCTGGCGCTCATTACGGCGCTTTCGACGCCAATTTGTGCATAGGCCTGGGTGCCTTTTGCCGCGTACATGACCTGTCTCCCGATGAATAATAATTACTTGGAATTACTGTTGTTTTCGAACTGCTGCGTTAAGTAGCTGCTGGTGCTGTTTAACGAGGTCATTAAAACGTCCAGTTGGGTAAATTGTTCTTTGTAGCGCGCGACCTGCGCATCAATGCGATCGCTGGCGGCGTTGTAGTCTTTAGTTAATTTATTCAGGGTCTTACTAACGCCATCGGTAGCGGCTTTAATAATGCCCGTTGTCGAAAGCCAACTGGTCAGGTTGCTGCCGATGGTGGTTGTGATGCCGGTTTTTTTACCATCGCCAACAATCAATGCACCTACGCCGCTGGCATCTTTTTTCAGTGCAGCGGTGAGTTTGTCGGCATCCAGTTCCAGTTTGCCATCGCTGGGATCGGTCGTGATACCAATCTGCGCCAACGTTTTATAGTTGGAAGAACTAACGGTATTACTCAGCATCGATTTCAACTGCGTCTGAATCGTCCGCAACGTGGAGTCGCCGAGCAGTGCGCCATTGCTAGAACTCTGGCTATCAGCTCCCGCATCTACGGCGGTGTATTTGGTCAGGCTGCTGAAGGTATCTATTAGCGAGTTATAGGCATTCACCCAGTCTTTAATCGCCGTTTGCGCTTTGGAGGTGTCCTGAGTGATGGTTAGCGTCTGGTTGCCCGTGGTGACATCGTTCAGGTTCAGGGTGATGTTTTCCAGCGCGTCGCTGATAGTGTTGCTGCTGTTCTCGATGGCGACGTTGTTGACCGTCAGCTGCGCATTCTGGGCGGCGACCGAGACCTCCATACCGTTGCTGCTGGCACTGGCGTCATAGCCCATAAAACTTTGTAGCGCATCATCACCGCTGACCGAGAGTGTCATCGCATTATCAAGGCCGGTGTCATTTGATGTGACTGACAGACGATATTCACCGTTACCCACGTTAATGATGCTTGCGCTTACGCCTGCTTTTGCGTTGTTGATAGCATCACGGATCCCGCTTAACGACGAGTTAGCTGCGCTGATATCAATGGTAATCGGATCTTTGTCGCCGCCTTGTTGAATGGTGAGTTTACTGTCGCTGGTGGCGATCGCCGTTTTCGTATCGTCTCTGGTGGTGCGCGTGGTCAGGGTTTGCGCCTGCGCCAGATGGGTGACGCTGATGGTGTATTTCCCGGCGATGGCGTTACCCGCGGTGGTGGCACTGAACGCGGTGGTGCTGCTGGTGGTGCTGGTGGCGGAAAAAAGATCGGCTTTAGACAATGCAGTATTGGCGGTCTGGAAAGTCGTCAACGCGCTTTTCAGCGTACCGTAGGCGCTAAGTTTAGCGGTAAACGACGATTGCTGATTTGAAATAGGGGTTAGCGTCGCTTTTTGCGCGGCGGTGAGGCTATCAAGGATTGAACTTAAATCCAGACCTGACCCGACTCCCAGCGATGAAATACTTGCCATGCGATTTCCTTTTATCTTTCGACACGTAAAACGAATACCGGAGTTATCGGCCTGAATTGCGCAAAGTTTACGTTTAATTGTTTTTTTTAATAGCGGGAATAAGGGGCAGAGAAAAGAGTATTTCGGCGACTAACAAAAAATGGCTGTTTGTGAAAAAAATTCTAAAGGTTGTTTTACGACAGACGATAACAGGGTTGACGGCGATTGAGCCGACGGGTGGAAACCCAATACGTAATCAACGACTTGCAATATAGGATAACGAATCATGGCACAAGTCATTAATACCAACAGCCTCTCGCTGATCACTCAAAATAATATCAACAAGAACCAGTCTGCGCTGTCGAGTTCTATCGAGCGTCTGTCTTCTGGCTTGCGTATTAACAGCGCGAAGGATGACGCAGCGGGTCAGGCGATTGCTAACCGTTTTACCTCTAACATTAAAGGTCTGACTCAGGCTGCACGTAACGCCAACGACGGTATTTCTGTTGCACAGACCACTGAAGGCGCGCTGTCCGAAATCAACAACAACTTACAGCGTATTCGTGAACTGACGGTTCAGGCTTCTACCGGGACTAACTCCGATTCTGACCTGGACTCCATCCAGGACGAAATCAAATCCCGTCTTGACGAAATTGACCGCGTATCTGGTCAGACCCAGTTCAACGGCGTGAACGTGCTGTCTAAAGACGGTTCAATGAAAATTCAGGTGGGTGCAAATGATGGTGAAACCATCACGATTGATCTGAAAAAGATCGACTCTTCTACATTGAAGCTGACCGGTTTTAACGTGAATGGCGAAGGTGAAACAGCCAATACTGCTGCAACACTTAAAGATATGGTTGGTTTAAAACTCGATAATACGGGGGTCACTACAGCTGGAGTTAATAGATATATTGCTGACAAAGCCGTCGCAAGTAGCACGGATATTTTGAATGCGGTAGCTGGTGTTGATGGCAGTAAAGTTTCCACGGAGGCAGATGTTGGTTTTGGTGCGGCTGCCCCTAGTACGCCAGTGGAATATACTTATCATAAAGATACTAATACATATACGGCTTCTGCTTCAGTTGATGCGACTCAACTGGCGGCATTCCTGAATCCTGAAGCGGGTGGTACCACTGCTGCAACAGTAAGTATTGGCAACGGTACAACAGCTCAAGAGCAAAAAGTCATTATTGCTAAAGATGGTTCTTTAACTGCAGCTGATGACGGTGCCGCTCTCTATTTTGATACTAATGGTAACTTAAGTAAAACTAACGCAGGCACTGATACTCAAGCTAAACTGTCTGACTTAATGGCAAACAATGTTAAGGCAAAAACAGTCATTACAACAGATAAAGGTACATTTACTGCTAATACGACAAACGATGGTTTTGATGGGGTAGATATTTCTGTTGATGCTTCAACGTTTGCTAACGCCGTTAAAAATGAGACTTACACTGCAACTGTTGGTGTAACTTTACCAGCGACATATACAGTCAATAATGGCACTGCTGCATCAGCGTATTTAGTCGATGGAAAAGTGAGCCAAACTCCTGCCGAGTATTTTGCTCAAGCTGATGGCACTATTACTAGTGGTGAAAATGCGGCTACCAGTAAAGCTATCTATGTAAGTGCCAATGGTAACTTAACGACTAATACAACGAGTGAATCTGAAGCGACTACCAACCCGCTGGCAGCATTGGATGACGCTATCGCGTCCATCGACAAATTCCGTTCATCCCTGGGTGCTATCCAGAACCGTCTGGATTCTGCGGTCACCAACCTGAACAACACCACTACCAACCTGTCCGAAGCGCAGTCCCGTATTCAGGACGCCGACTATGCGACCGAAGTGTCCAACATGTCGAAAGCGCAGATCATCCAGCAGGCCGGTAACTCCGTGCTGGCAAAAGCCAACCAGGTACCGCAGCAGGTTCTGTCTCTGCTGCAGGGTTAATCGTCCTAACCTGATTAACTGAGACTGACGGCAACGCCAAATTGCCTGATGCGCTGCGCTTATCAGGCCTACAAGTTGAATTGCAATTTATTGAATTTGCACATTTTTGTAGGCCGGATAAGGCGTTTACGCCGCATCCGGCAACATTAATGGTAATTTGTCAGCAACGTGATCCCCCGCCACCGGCGGGGTTTTTTCTGTCCGCAATTTACCGGTAACCCCCAAATAACCCCTCATTTCACCCACTAATCGTCCGATTAAAAACCCTGCAGAAACGGATAATCATGCCGATAACTCATATAACGCAGGGCTGTTTATCGTGAATTCACTCTATACCGCTGAAGGTGTAATGGATAAACACTCGCTGTGGCAGCGTTATGTCCCGCTGGTGCGTCACGAAGCATTGCGCCTGCAGGTTCGACTGCCCGCGAGCGTGGAACTTGACGATCTGCTACAGGCGGGCGGCATTGGGTTACTTAATGCCGTCGAACGCTATGACGCCCTACAAGGAACGGCATTTACAACTTACGCAGTGCAGCGTATCCGTGGCGCTATGCTGGATGAACTTCGCAGCCGTGACTGGGTGCCGCGCAGCGTGCGACGCAACGCGCGTGAAGTGGCACAGGCAATAGGGCAACTGGAGCAGGAACTTGGCCGCAACGCCACGGAAACTGAGGTAGCGGAACGTTTAGGGATCGATATTGCCGACTATCGCCAAATGTTGCTCGACACCAATAACAGCCAGCTCTTCTCCTACGATGAGTGGCGCGAAGAGCACGGCGATAGCATCGAACTGGTTACTGATGATCATCAGCGAGAAAACCCGCTACAACAACTGCTGGACAGTAATCTGCGCCAGCGGGTGATGGAAGCTATCGAAACGTTGCCGGAGCGCGAAAAACTGGTATTAACCCTCTATTACCAGGAAGAGCTGAATCTCAAAGAGATTGGTGCGGTGCTGGAGGTCGGGGAATCGCGGGTCAGTCAGTTACACAGCCAGGCCATTAAACGGTTACGCACTAAACTGGGTAAGTTATAACGTCAGTAAATGCCGCACTTTAATTTTGACTACCAGGAGTTCTTAATGATGGTGCAGCACCTGAAAAGACGGCCATTAAGCCGCTATCTTAAAGACTTTAAACACAGCCAGACCCATTGCGCGCATTGCCGTAAATTACTCGATCGCATTACCCTCGTTCGCGACGGCAAAATAGTGAATAAAATCGAGATTTCCCGCCTGGACACGCTGCTTGATGAAAATGGCTGGCAAGTGGAACAAAAATCATGGGCGGCATTGTGCCGATTCTGCGGTGATTTACATTGCAAAACACAGAGTGATTTTTTCGATATTATCGGCTTTAAGCAATTTCTTTTTGAGCAAACTGAAATGAGCCCAGGTACGGTGCGTGAATATGTCGTTCGTCTGCGCCGTTTGGGGAATCATCTACACGAGCAAAATATTTCCCTCGATCAGCTGCAGGACGGTTTCCTTGATGAAATCCTCGCCCCGTGGCTGCCCACTACCAGCACCAACAATTACCGCATCGCGTTACGGAAGTATCAACACTATCAGCGTCAAACGTGTACCGGACTTGTGCAGAAATCCACCAGCCTGCCTGCTTCTGATATATATTAAATAAGAATAAGATGTAGCAGAGTTGTTTTTGTGTTTACAAACAATGGCTCTACACTGCAAACAGACATAACAACATTCGGGGTGAATATGAAATTAGCACATCTGGGACGTCAGGCATTGATGGGTGTGATGGCCGTGGCGCTGGTTGCGGGCATGAGCGTTAAAAGTTTTGCAGATGAAGGTCTGCTTAATAAAGTTAAAGAGCGCGGTACGCTGCTCGTAGGGCTGGAAGGAACTTATCCGCCGTTCAGTTTTCAGGGGGATGACGGCAAATTAACCGGTTTTGAAGTGGAATTCGCCCAACAGCTGGCAAAACATCTTGGCGTTGAGGCGTCACTAAAACCGACCAAATGGGACGGTATGCTGGCGTCGCTGGACTCTAAACGCATTGATGTGGTGATTAACCAGGTCACCATTTCTGACGAGCGCAAGAAAAAATACGATTTCTCTACCCCGTACACCATTTCCGGTATTCAGGCGCTGGTGAAAAAAGGTAACGAAGGCAGCATTAAAACGGCTGATGATCTGAAAGGCAAAAAAGTGGGTGTCGGTCTGGGCACCAACTATGAAGAGTGGCTGCGCCAAAATGTTCAGGGCGTCGATGTGCGTACCTATGATGATGACCCGACCAAATATCAGGATCTGCGCGTAGGCCGTATTGATGCGATCCTCGTTGACCGTCTGGCTGCGCTGGATCTGGTGAAGAAAACCAACGATACGCTGGCAGTAACCGGTGAAGCATTCTCCCGTCAGGAGTCTGGCGTAGCGCTGCGTAAAGGAAATGAAGACCTGCTGAAAGCGGTGAATGATGCAATTGCGGAAATGCAAAAAGATGGCACTCTGCAAGCCCTTTCTGAAAAATGGTTTGGTGCTGATGTGACCAAATAATCAGCATAATGACAAAAAAGGGCGCTTTCACTAGCGCCTTTTTTATTTACGCGTTTTCAGCGTGCATAATAAGAAAATCACAACAACACACATCGGAGGCTGTTATGCCACTGCATAATTTAACCCGTTTCCCACGGTTGGAATTTATCGGCGCGCCAACGCCGCTCGAATATCTGCCACGCTTTTCTGATTATCTTGGACGGGAAATTTTCATCAAACGGGATGACGTCACCCCCATGGCAATGGGCGGCAATAAATTACGTAAGCTGGAATTTCTTGCGGCAGATGCTCTGCGCGAAGGTGCCGATACGCTGATTACTGCCGGGGCGATCCAGTCTAACCATGTGCGCCAGACTGCCGCAGTCGCTGCGAAACTCGGTCTGCACTGCGTGGCGCTGCTGGAAAATCCTATTGGCACAACCGCAGAAAACTATTTAACCAACGGCAATCGTTTGTTGCTGGATCTGTTCAATACCCAGATTGAAATGTGCGACGCACTGACCGATCCCAATGCCCAACTGGAGGAGCTGGCGACGCGAGTCGAAGCACAAGGCTTTCGCCCGTATGTCATTCCGGTTGGCGGTTCTAATGCTTTGGGTGCGCTGGGTTATGTGGAGAGTGCGCTGGAGATCGCGCAACAGTGTGAAGGGGCGGTTAATATTTCGTCGGTGGTGGTCGCATCGGGCAGTGCCGGAACTCACGCCGGACTGGCTGTTGGGCTGGAACACCTGATGCCTGAAAGCGAACTGATTGGCGTGACCGTGTCGCGTTCCGTTGCCGATCAATTGCCGAAAGTGGTTAACCTCCAACAGGCGATTGCGAAAGAACTGGAGCTGACCGCATCAGCGGAAATTTTACTCTGGGATGACTATTTTGCACCTGGCTACGGCGTGCCGAACGACGAAGGCATGGAAGCAGTGAAATTGCTGGCGCGGCTGGAAGGCATTCTGCTTGATCCTGTGTATACCGGAAAAGCGATGGCGGGGCTGATTGACGGTATCAGTCAGAAACGCTTCAAAGATGAAGGGCCGATTCTGTTTATTCATACCGGCGGCGCGCCTGCGCTGTTCGCCTATCATCCCCACGTTTAGCTCCGGAAACGCTCATGCAAGAAAGTATACAACTGGTTATTGATTCCTTGCCGTTCCTGCTGAAAGGGGCTGGGTATACGCTGCAACTCAGTATCGGCGGCATGTTTTTTGGCTTACTGCTAGGGTTTATTCTCGCGCTGATGCGCCTTTCGCCAATCTGGCCCGTGCGCTGGCTGGCGCGTTTTTATATCTCTATTTTTCGTGGTACGCCACTCATCGCACAACTGTTTATGATCTATTACGGCTTGCCGCAGTTTGGCATCGAACTAGATCCCATTCCGTCAGCAATGATTGGTCTGTCGCTAAACACTGCCGCCTATGCTGCCGAAACGCTGCGCGCCGCCATTTCTTCTATTGATAAAGGTCAGTGGGAAGCTGCTGCCAGTATTGGTATGACGCCGTGGCAGACCATGCGTCGCGCGATTTTGCCACAGGCGGCGCGGGTGGCGTTGCCGCCGCTGTCGAACAGCTTTATCAGCCTGGTAAAAGATACGTCGCTGGCCGCGACAATCCAGGTGCCGGAGCTGTTCCGTCAGGCGCAGTTGATTACCTCGCGTACGCTGGAGGTGTTCACCATGTATCTGGCGGCTTCGCTCATCTACTGGATCATGGCGACAGTGTTATCGACGTTGCAGAACCATTTTGAGAATCAACTTAATCGCCAGGAGAGAGAACCAAAATGAGTGCCATTGAAGTTAAGAACCTGGTGAAAAAATTCCACGGTCAGACGGTGCTGCATGGTATCGACCTTGAGGTGAAGCCTGGCGAAGTAGTGGCAATTATCGGTCCGAGTGGTTCCGGCAAAACCACGTTGCTACGCAGCATAAATCTGCTGGAACAACCGGAAGCGGGAACCATCACCGTTGGCGATATCACCATTGATACTGCACGTTCATTAAGTCAGCAAAAATCGCTGATTCGCCAGTTGCGTCAGCACGTCGGGTTTGTCTTCCAGAACTTTAATTTGTTTCCGCATCGTACGGTGCTGGAAAACATTATTGAAGGGCCGGTGATCGTCAAAGGCGAACCGAAAGAAGAGGCCACGGCGCGCGCTCGCGAGCTGTTGGCGAAAGTTGGGCTGGCAGGCAAAGAAACCAGCTATCCACGTCGTTTGTCTGGCGGTCAACAGCAGCGTGTCGCAATTGCGCGTGCGCTGGCAATGCGTCCTGAAGTGATTTTGTTTGACGAGCCAACGTCAGCGCTGGATCCAGAGCTGGTGGGCGAAGTCCTGAACACCATCCGCCAGCTGGCGCAGGAAAAGCGCACGATGGTGATTGTGACGCACGAAATGAGCTTTGCCCGGGATGTTGCGGACAGGGCGATCTTTATGGACCAGGGGCGGATAGTCGAGCAGGGGGCCGCAAAAGCGTTATTTGCCGATCCTCAGCTGCCTCGCACTCGCCAGTTCCTCGAGAAGTTTCTGCTGCAATAATAAGAAAAAATCAGCCCCGACGATTTACCAGTCGGGGCGGGACGCCACTTCAAACGTGATAAAACTGCTTAACAAATCAGCATAACTCATTAATAACATAAGAGAATGCGATGGCTTGCAAAAGTAATTCATTGCCTGAATAATATAAATTATATATAAATCTTATTTATGTGATAGTTTGAATTATCATTATAAATGATACTCACTCTCAGGGGCGTTGCGGTTTACTATGCAGGATACGGATTTTTTCAGCTGGCGTCGCACGATGCTGTTGCGTTTTCAGAGGATGGAGGCCGCAGAAGAGGTCTACCATGAAATAGAGCTTCAAGCTCAGCAGCTGGAGTACGATTACTATTCGTTATGTGTTCGC
The DNA here is from genome assembly GCF_002966045.1 of Escherichia sp. MOD1-EC5189. NCBI lineage: Bacteria > Pseudomonadati > Pseudomonadota > Gammaproteobacteria > Enterobacterales > Enterobacteriaceae > Escherichia > Escherichia sp. MOD1-EC5189. The sequence continues at coordinate 136,861 of NZ_PTRX01000007.1, forward strand.
CACCCGGTACCATTCACGCGACCTAAAGTAGCTTTCTACACCAATTACCCTGAGGCGTGGGTGAGTTATTATCAGGCAAAAAACTTTCTCGCCATTGATCCTGTGCTGAACCCTGAAAACTTTAGTCAGGGCCATTTAATGTGGAATGATGACTTATTCAGCGAAGCACAGCCGTTATGGGAAGCCGCGCGCGCACACGGTTTACGCCGTGGTGTCACCCAGTATTTAATGCTGCCAAACCGGGCGCTGGGCTTTTTGTCCTTTTCCCGTTGCAGCGCGCGCGAAATACCCATTCTTAGTGATGAACTGCAATTAAAAATGCAGTTACTGGTGCGCGAAAGTCTGATGGCTCTGATGCGTTTAAATGATGAAATAGTGATGACGCCAGAGATGAATTTCAGCAAGCGCGAAAAAGAAATTCTGAAATGGACGGCGGAAGGGAAGACATCAGCAGAGATAGCGATGATTTTGTCAATCTCTGAGAATACGGTCAATTTCCATCAGAAAAACATGCAGAAAAAAATCAATGCACCGAATAAGACCCAGGTTGCCTGTTACGCGGCCGCTACTGGCTTAATTTGATCGCTTTTCTTTCTGCGTGCCAGATGCAAAAACCGGCTGAAAGGCACGCTCTCAGCCGGTTTTATATTACTGACGGTAGGCTTGTTTAATTTGCTTAACCGTTTTGGAAAATACTGCAGCCTGGGTTTCGTCTTCGATCAGCGCAAGCTGTTTTTCCATCTTTAACATCACGCGGCCCGCGTCAGCTTGTCCCATCGCCTGCAGCATCAGCGTCAGCATCGCTTTCAGGCAGGAGACTTCATTTGCCAGTTCTTGATTATTCTCGGCAGTAGAAAAATCAGGCGTACTCATTTATTTTCCTCGTCATGTTGCAATGAAAATTTGCGGTGAAAAATGTTAAGGCGGCGGAGTATACCATAAGCTTTGCTAAAAATAGCAGTGGTTGTTTTTTGAGCGTGCCGTCAACGGTGCTATTAAATGCGTTAATATAATGACCAATAAATATTTTTATCATGAATGTTTTTTGCCCGTATTGTTCGGGTTAATTAATGTTACATATTCAGCGGGCTGATTTTCATTTTTGCTGAATAAAGGTAATTTTTGTCACATTTCGTCGCAGGGCTTACTGTGAAACGATCCGGTAAGCCGTTGGTGACGGGCGTGACCATAACTGTGGACAATCGAATTTACAAAAACGAGAGAAAAATCGAATACCCACCATTTTTAACGTTTCAAAGTTGCAATAAAAACCGCTAATATACGAATGACTAACTATCAGTAGCGTTATCCCTATTTCTGGAGATATTCCTTTGATCAACGTTCTACTTGTTGATGACCACGAACTGGTGCGCGCAGGGATACGACGCATTCTGGAAGATATAAAGGGTATAAAAGTCGTCGGTGAGGCATCGTGCGGTGAAGACGCCGTTAAGTGGTGCCGGGCAAATGCCGTTGACGTGGTGCTAATGGACATGAGTATGCCGGGCATTGGCGGTCTTGAGGCGACGCGTAAAATCGCGCGTTCCACAGCTGATGTAAAAATCATCATGCTTACGGTCCATACAGAAAACCCTTTACCAGCGAAAGTCATGCAGGCCGGTGCTGCGGGCTACCTCAGCAAAGGCGCGGCTCCGCAGGAAGTCGTGAGTGCGATCCGTTCTGTCTATTCAGGGCAGCGTTACATTGCTTCTGACATCGCTCAACAAATGGCGTTAAGCCAGATCGAACCAGAAAAAACAGAAAGCCCATTTGCCAGTTTGTCTGAACGTGAATTGCAGATTATGCTGATGATCACCAAGGGCCAGAAGGTCAATGAGATCTCAGAACAGCTCAATCTCAGTCCGAAAACGGTGAACAGCTACCGCTATCGTATGTTCAGTAAACTAAACATTCATGGCGATGTTGAGCTGACTCACCTGGCAATTCGCCATGGTCTGTGTAATGCGGAGACATTATCAAGTCAGTGAGTGATCAGTTTGACGCAAAAGCGTTTTTAAAAAACGTAACCAGCCAGCCAGGCGTTTATCGCATGTACGATGCTGGTGGTACGGTTATCTATGTCGGCAAAGCGAAAGACCTGAAAAAACGGCTTTCCAGCTATTTCCGTAGCAACCTCGCTTCGCGCAAAACCGAAGCGCTGGTCGCCCAGATCCAGCAAATTGATGTAACGGTTACTCATACAGAAACCGAAGCGCTGTTGCTGGAACACAACTACATCAAACTCTATCAGCCGCGTTACAACGTTTTGCTACGCGATGATAAATCTTATCCTTTTATCTTCCTGAGTGGCGATACCCACCCGCGTCTGGCGATGCATCGTGGTGCGAAGCATGCCAAAGGTGAATATTTCGGCCCGTTCCCGAATGGCTATGCCGTACGTGAAACACTGGCGTTACTGCAAAAGATATTCCCCATTCGCCAGTGCGAAAATAGTGTTTATCGCAATCGCTCGCGTCCGTGTCTGCAATATCAGATAGGGCGCTGTCTGGGACCGTGCGTTGAAGGACTGGTGAGTGAAGAAGAATACGCTCAGCAGGTCGAGTATGTGCGCCTGTTTTTGTCTGGCAAAGATGATCAGGTGCTTACGCAACTCATTAGCCGTATGGAAACTGCCAGCCAGAATCTGGAGTTTGAAGAAGCGGCACGTATTCGCGACCAAATTCAGGCGGTGCGACGCGTCACCGAAAAACAGTTTGTGTCCAATACCGGCGACGACCTTGACGTTATTGGTGTGGCGTTCGATGCGGGCATGGCTTGTGTCCACGTATTGTTCATTCGTCAGGGTAAAGTGCTCGGCAGCCGCAGCTATTTCCCGAAAGTGCCGGGCGGTACGGAACTGAGCGAGGTGGTGGAAACCTTCGTAGGTCAGTTCTATTTACAAGGCAGCCAGATGCGCACCTTACCGGGAGAGATCCTGCTCGATTTTAATCTTAGCGATAAAACGCTGCTCGCCGATTCCCTTTCAGAACTGGCGGGACGCAAGATTAATGTTCAAACCAAACCTCGCGGCGATCGGGCGCGTTATCTGAAACTCGCGCGCACCAATGCGGCGACGGCCTTAACCAGCAAACTTTCGCAGCAATCTACCGTTCACCAGCGACTGACCGCGCTTGCCAGCGTGTTGAAATTGCCGGAAGTGAAGCGGATGGAGTGCTTTGACATCAGCCATACCATGGGTGAACAAACCGTCGCCTCCTGTGTGGTATTTGATGCTAACGGCCCGCTGCGTGCGGAGTATCGGCGCTATAACATTACTGGCATTACGCCGGGCGATGATTATGCGGCGATGAATCAGGTGCTGCGTCGGCGTTATGGTAAAGCCATCGACGACAGTAAGATCCCGGATGTGATCCTTATCGACGGCGGCAAAGGCCAGCTTGCGCAGGCCAAAAATGTCTTCGCCGAACTGGATGTCTCATGGGATAAAAATCATCCGCTGCTACTTGGCGTTGCCAAAGGAGCAGATCGTAAGGCTGGGCTGGAAACGCTGTTCTTTGAGCCGGAAGGTGAGGGATTCAGTTTGCCGCCAGATTCTCCCGCGCTGCATGTTATCCAGCATATTCGCGATGAATCACACGATCACGCGATTGGCGGGCACCGCAAAAAACGGGCGAAGGTCAAAAATACCAGTTCCCTGGAAACCATTGAAGGCGTCGGGCCAAAACGTCGGCAAATGTTGTTGAAATATATGGGCGGTTTGCAAGGTTTACGTAACGCCAGCGTCGAGGAAATTGCAAAAGTGCCGGGTATTTCGCAAGGTCTGGCAGAAAAGATCTTCTGGTCGTTGAAACATTGATGTCTCTGTAGCAACATAGGGGTAATCTTACTGACAACAGATAGTTACCCGTCATTATGCAATTTAATATCCCTACGTTGCTTACACTGTTCCGTGTCATCCTTATCCCATTCTTTGTATTGGTCTTTTATCTACCTGTCACCTGGTCGCCGTTTGCCGCCGCGCTCATTTTCTGCGTCGCGGCGGTGACTGACTGGTTCGATGGTTTTCTGGCACGCCGCTGGAACCAGAGTACCCGGTTTGGTGCTTTCCTTGACCCTGTAGCAGATAAAGTTCTCGTGGCTATCGCCATGGTGCTGGTAACCGAGCATTATCACAGCTGGTGGGTGACATTACCGGCGGCAACGATGATCGCCCGTGAAATTATTATTTCTGCGCTACGCGAATGGATGGCAGAGTTGGGTAAACGCAGTAGCGTGGCTGTCTCCTGGATTGGGAAAGTGAAAACCACTGCCCAGATGGTAGCGCTGGCCTGGCTGCTGTGGCGTCCGAACATTTGGGTTGAGTACGCCGGTATTGCACTTTTCTTTGTGGCTGCGGTACTGACTCTGTGGTCAATGTTGCAATATTTGAGCGCTGCGCGTGCAGATTTGCTTGATCAGTGATCGTTTCGGCGCAATTTTCAGCAAACGATCAAAAGTGGTGAAAAATATCGTTGACTCATCGCGCCAGGTAAGTAGAATGCAACGCATCGAACGGCGGCACTGATTGCCAGACGATAATAAAATCAAGTGATTAACTGATTGCTTGATGAATGCGGGAATAGCTCAGTTGGTAGAGCACGACCTTGCCAAGGTCGGGGTCGCGAGTTCGAGTCTCGTTTCCCGCTCCAGTTTAAAAGACATCGGCTTCAGCGGATGTCCGGCTGAAAGGCCTGAAGAATTTGGCGCGTTAACAAAGCGGTTATGTAGCGGATTGCAAATCCGTCTAGTCCGGTTCGACTCCGGAACGCGCCTCCACTTTCTTCCCGAGCCCGGATGGTGGAATCGGTAGACACAAGGGATTTAAAATCCCTCGGCGTTCGCGCTGTGCGGGTTCAAGTCCCGCTCCGGGTACCATGGGAAAGATAAGAATAAAATCAAAGCAATAAGCAGTGTCGTGAAACCACCTTCGGGTGGTTTTTTTGTACCTGCAACTTGTCGTTACACCCTCCTTAATTTTTAATCACCGGCAAAGCCACTCAAAAAGTATCTCTGATACGGACCGACATGTAAGATAGGTGTTGGCGAGTTGAGATCCACAAGGAAAAGCGTATGAAAACGGGACCGTTAAACGAAAGTGAGTTGGAATGGCTGGACGATATTCTGACCAAATACAACACTGACCACGCCATTCTTGATGTGGCGGAGCTGGACGGTTTATTGACGGCGGTGTTGAGTTCTCCGCAAGAGATTGAACCGGCACAGTGGCTGGTTGCCGTATGGGGTGGGGCTGACTATGTGCCACGCTGGGCGTCAGAGAAAGAGATGACGCGCTTTATGAACCTGGCTTTTCAGCATATGACCGATACCGCAGAGCGTCTGAACGAATTCCCGGAGCAGTTTGAGCCGTTATTCGGCTTGCGAGAAGTCGATGGCAGCGAGCTGACGATTGTTGAGGAGTGGTGCTTTGGCTATATGCGGGGCGTGGCACTTTCTGACTGGTCAACGTTGCCCGATTCGTTAAAACCGGCGCTGGAGGCGATTGCGCTGCACGGTACTGAGGAAAACTTCGAGCGGGTAGAGAAGATGTCGCCAGAAGCGTTTGAAGAGAGCGTAGATGCCATTCGACTGGCGGCGCTTGATTTACATGCATACTGGATGGCGCATCCGCAGGAAAAAGCTGTTCAGCAACCGATCAAAGCAGAAGAGAAACCGGGTCGTAACGATCCTTGTCCGTGCGGCAGTGGTAAGAAATTTAAGCAGTGCTGCCTGCATTAAGAGGTCAAATTGGGTGTCAGCGTTAATTCTGGCACCCAATAAGATCTAATCATCCCACTTCTGGTAACAAGCCTGCCGCAATCAAAAATTGCACGCCAATCACAGCAATACCACAGAGAAACACCACCACCAGCGCCGGACGACCACCTTTCACCCGGTAACCCGCCTGAGGATTGTGCTTTCTGCTTTGCCAGGTCAACAGCGAAGGGATAATCAATGCCAGTACCGCCAGCGCCACACCGGCGTAACCCAGCGCCATTACAAATCCTCGTGGATAAAACAGTGCAAACGCTAACGGCGGCAGAAAGGTAATTGCACCAGTTTGCAATCGTCCACCAACGGTATTTGAACGCTGAAACAAATCTGCCAGATAATCAAATAAACCTAACGCAACGCCGAGGAATGACGTGGCGAGGGCTAAATCAGCAAATAAATGCACCGCCAGCTCAACATGCGGAGAGGCCACCATTTCGCGTAACGCCTGTAACAGCCCGTTTAATCCGGCATGATTAGCCAGCAATCCCATAAAGGTTGTTGAATCAATGCTGCCAAGCGTCGCCAGCTGCCAGAAAATATATGCCACCAGGGGGATCGCACTACCGGTTATAAACACCCAGCGTAGCTTACGAATATTGCCATCCATATAACTGACAATGCTCGGCACGCTACCGTGAAAACCAAACGACGTAAAAATCACTGGGATTGCAGACAGTGCCAGCCCCTGTTGCAACGGCAGGGTTAAAAGATTCACCTTATGAATATGCGGAAGTAGCAGTACCAGCATCACCACCAGAAAAATAATTTTGGCGCTGAACAGAAAACGGTTAAATAAATCGACCAGCGAAGTTCCGACACAAACCACGCCACCGGCAACAAAAGTGAACAACAGCACGCCAGCGGTTGCCGACATTGAAATACCTGTCCAGTCGCTGATGCTGGAAGCCAACAATTCACCAGCACCGCTGATGTATGCCGCAGTCAGAGCATACATTAAGAACATCATACTGAAGCCCGTCAGCCACTGACCGTAGCGTCCCAGATAGCGTTTTGCCAGCGTGCCCAGACCGGTATCTGCCGGGACATGCTGGTACACCTCCAGTAGTAATAGCGCCGTGTAGCACATCAACGCCCAAAGCCCAATCAACAAGATAAACGTGACGCTAAAACCAACACCTGCCGCAGCCAGCGGCATTGCCAGCATGCCTGCGCCAATTGTGGTTCCCGCCACGATAAAAACACTTCCCAGAGTTCTGTTTTTCACGCTTTCTTCTGTCCTGACGATCTTTATGAGTGATATCTGCGGCGCAGGTTAAGGCATAACGGCGGATTCGTCAAACCGGCGTTACATATGGTGTAAATATAAATGTACAATAAAATGCGTTCAGTCCTGCGCTGGCGCAAAGTCTTGGTAAGCGGCAATCGCTACGCTAGCCTTTTTTTGAGGAGGAACGATGGACTCTATTCACGGTCATGAAGTGTTAAATATGATGATTGAATCAGGCGAGCAATATACGCATGCCAGTCTGGAAGCAGCGATTAAAGCGCGTTTTGGTGAACAGGCACGTTTTCACACCTGCTCGGCAGAAGGGATGACAGCGGGAGAGCTGGTAGCGTTTCTGGCAGCAAAAGGCAAATTTATACCTTCGGAAGACGGTTTTTCAACCGATCAGAGTAAGATTTGCCGTCACTGATTTGAAACGGCGGCAGTAAACCTGCCGCCGGAGAGCATTAGTTTTGTGTGTCGAGGGTAGAGAGTTCTTTGTCGATAAAATACAAACCTTCGCCGCTTTTGCCTGCCAGGCTTAATTTATCAATAATCGATTTGAACAGTTTCTCTTCTTCATGCTGCTCAGAAACATACCATTGCAGGAAATTAAATGTTGGGTAGTCCTGATTGGTCATTGCAGCATGAGCCAGTTCGTTAATTTTCTGCGTGATTAATTGTTCGTGTTTATAGGTTTCCTGGAATAATTCATCAAGTGAGGAATATTCAGCAAACGGAGATTCAACGGTATTAATACGCGGTAAGTTGCCGGTATCAGTCAGATAATCAAACAGACGCTGCATATGCGTCATCTCTTCCTGGGCGTGGCGGCGCAGGAACGCGGCAGCACCTTCGAAGGTATGATAGCTGCACCAGGCGCTCATTTGCTGATAAAGCAGTGAAGAGTACAGTTCCAGGTTCATCTGCTCATTAAGTTTTTCAATCATTTCTGGTTTCAGCATGATAGTGCTCCACAAAGGTTATATTTGTTGCTGTGGCGTCACTATAATTTGTTATTTTATTATTTGCAAAAGGTAAAATATAAACTTCATTTATTAAAAATACGAATGGGAATAAAACGCATTACCGCTATTTATTTAATCAGCGAAGATCCCCCTCGCTGATTAAAACGTTTAGAGAAAGACAGGGAAGGCGGAATGATGGCACTGATATGACAAAGTGAATTCCGTATTCAAACATAAGGAACCCGCAAAGAGGCTACAGTTGCCTACTGGCTGACCAAAGGGGATAGCGTGGGTATAGCCTTCCTGCTGGCATGCGCGATCGGCGATCCCGCGACTGACATAACGATCGGTACGGGCATGCTGCAAAAAAGCCTGATCATAAACCAACCGAACAATACCTGTTGCCGCGTCAACTTCGCCCACATGAGCCTGGCGAGTAACTGTGCACCCCGCCAGCGTTATTAATGAAAGAGTCAGAATCAGAAGTCTCATGGTCCAGCCAGAAGAGTAAAAGAAAGCAGTATTTTACGCGTTACAGCGCTGCGACAATGGCCGGAAAAGACGCCTGGCAGGCGCTATTTCTCGCCATCTGTATGTGTCAGAAATGGGGGTGCTGCTTTTTGATTATCATTTTTATAACATTAAAGGGGTATTTATGTGATTTGCATCACATAAAGATTGATTTTTGTGATGGTTGTCATATTATAAGTGCAAAGACAATAACACCTGCATAACAAATAGTCGGAGTGCCGCGATGAAACTGCGCAAGATCCTGAAAAGTATGTTCAATAACTATTGCAAGACGTTCAAAGACGTACCGCCAGGCAATATGTTCCGATAACAAAAAACCTGCTCCGGCAGGTTTTTTTGTGTCCTGATGACGGTGTATGTGACTATCGCTGAAGATGTGAAGCCGCTACTATAACGGCTTTCAAAATGCTATCAGGAGTTTACGATGTCCCAGCCGCTGAATGCCGATCAGGAACTGGTTTCTGATGTGGTTGCTTGCCAGTTGGTTATCAAACAAATTCTCGACGTTCTGGATGTAATCGCGCCCGTTGAAGTTCGCGAAAAAATGTCCAGCCAGCTGAAGAATATCGACTTTACTCACCATCCCGCCGCCGCAGACCCGGTCACCATGCGGGCAATCCAAAAAGCCATCGCGCTGATTGAACTCAAGTTTACCCCACAGGGTGAATCCCATTAAAAAACCGCTGCTTCAAAAAGATGAGGCAGCGGTTTCTCAAAAACTTCATCGGCGCAATGCATTAGCGCCGATGATGATCAATGCAGCTGATGCGACACGACATTCAGAACATGTTGGTCGGTCTGCACAGGGCACATACCAGCAAGTTTCGCACTGCGCACTTCATCAAGAATGGTTTGCAGCAACAGGCCATCATGCTGCTGTTCTTTTTCCAGATCGCGCAGGAAATTGACGGTTGAATCATCATTCAGTTCTTTCGCTTCATCGGCTAACTGCGCCAGCGTGCTTGAACGTTGCTCGTATTCTTCCATCGTTTTTTGGAAAAGTTCTTCCAGTGAGTTCAGTTTTTCACCGGGAACATCAATGGCTTTAACGATGGGAGTAGCGCCGACACTCTTCATAAAGTTAAACATGCGCATCATTTGGGTCACGTTACTCTGTGCCTGGGCGCGAAGGAAAGTGGCGGTGCCGTTCAGACTCTGTTCAGAACACCAGTTACTCAGGTGAAGGTAGAGATTGGATGCGTAAAACTCGCGGTTCATTTGAGAGTTGAGTTTGAGAAGCATTCCAGCGGTTGCCATACCTAATATCCTTATATCCAGAAGTGGAGAGGTGCAAGATAAATCAAAACACCATAATTACTGTTTGCAGAATAATTCCTTTCTGCCGGTCCGAAATGTGATCGTGGAGTCAATTCTGACGATGATCTGAAATAAGAATAACGTCTGAACGGGTATAAGAAAATGCTTAAATCATCAAGTTTATATATTTTTACATTTCATTGATGAAATCAATGTAACTGCAATGAATTTTAATGATGATGCTTTTTGTATCTTGTTGATATTAATAGGGGGATTTGAATTCATGATGAAGCAATGATTTTTTAAAACGTTTTTTCATTTTTGCGATATGGCTCTCAGTATACGTGTTCTGTTAATTAATGAGCACAGTGATAATTAATGGCGAAATGAATGACGCGCATTTTCCACATCTTTGAGTTGCGGTTATTACACCATTTCAAAAGCTCAACGCCAGGTAATGTGGCCAATTGACTGGTTAAAAAGAAGACGTTCCGTATGGGTACAAAACACAACAAGGACTTCCAGGCTAATCTTATGGATTAATCTGCTGTGTACTCGATGATTTGTCTGACAAATGAGCCTTTCTCTATGTCTTTTCCCGCTAAATTTATGCACGTTCTCACTGTAATTCTGCGATGTGATATTGCTCTCCTATGGAGAATTAATTTCTCGCTAAAACTATGTCAACACAGTCACTTATCTTTTAGTTAAAAGGTAATGCTTTGTTTTCCGATTAAATTAACGAGAGTTATTCGTTTTTGCCCTACACAAAACGACACTAAAGCTGGAGAGAACCATGCACAAATTTACTAAAGCCCTGGCAGCCATTGGTCTGGCAGCCGTTATGTCACAATCCGCTATGGCGGAGAACTTGAAGCTCGGTTTCCTGGTGAAGCAACCGGAAGAGCCGTGGTTCCAGACCGAATGGAAGTTTGCCGATAAAGCCGGGAAGGATTTAGGGTTTGAGGTTATTAAGATTGCCGTGCCGGATGGCGAAAAAACATTGAACGCGATCGACAGCCTGGCAGCCAGTGGCGCAAAAGGTTTCGTTATTTGTACTCCGGACCCGAAGCTCGGCTCTGCCATTGTGGCGAAAGCGCGTGGCTACGATATGAAAGTCATTGCCGTGGATGACCAGTTTGTTAACGCCAAAGGTAAGCCAATGGATACCGTTCCTCTGGTGATGATGGCGGCGACTAAAATTGGCGAACGTCAGGGCCAGGAACTGTATAAAGAGATGCAGAAACGTGGCTGGGATGTCAAAGAAAGCGCGGTGATGGCGATTACCGCCAACGAACTGGATACGGCACGTCGCCGTACTACGGGATCTATGGATGCGCTGAAAGCGGCCGGATTCCCGGAAAAACAAATTTATCAGGTACCTACCAAATCTAACGACATCCCGGGGGCATTTGACGCTGCCAACTCAATGCTGGTTCAACATCCGGAAGTTAAACATTGGCTGATCGTCGGTATGAACGACAGCACCGTACTTGGCGGCGTACGTGCAACCGAAGGTCAGGGCTTTAAAGCAGCCGATATCATCGGTATTGGTATTAACGGTGTGGATGCAGTAAGCGAACTGTCTAAAGCACAGGCAACCGGCTTCTACGGTTCCCTGCTGCCAAGCCCGGACGTACATGGCTATAAATCCAGTGAAATGCTTTACAACTGGGTAGCAAAAGACGTTGAACCGCCAAAATTTACCGAAGTTACCGACGTGGTACTGATCACGCGTGACAACTTTAAAGAAGAACTGGAGAAAAAAGGTTTAGGCGGTAAGTAATTTGCCGGAAAAATTCCCCTCTGCATGATGCAGAGGGGGTGTGAACGACCAGTGATTCACGGAGACGTTATGCAACAGTCTACCCCGTATCTCTCATTTCGCGGCATCGGTAAAACGTTTCCCGGCGTTAAGGCGCTGACGGATATTAGTTTTGACTGCTATGCCGGTCAGGTTCATGCGTTGATGGGTGAAAATGGCGCAGGAAAATCAACTCTCTTAAAAATCCTCAGCGGCAACTATGCGCCAACCACGGGTTCTGTAGTGATTAATGGACAAGAAATGTCCTTTTCCGACACGACCGCGGCACTTAACGCGGGTGTGGCGATTATTTATCAGGAACTGCATCTCGTGCCGGAAATGACCGTCGCGGAAAACATCTATCTCGGCCAGCTTCCTCATAAAGGCGGCATAGTGAATCGCTCACTGCTGAATTATGAAGCGGGTTTACAACTTAAACATCTTGGTATGGATATTGACCCGGATACGCCGCTGAAATATCTCTCTATTGGTCAGTGGCAGATGGTTGAGATTGCCAAAGCGCTGGCGCGTAACGCCAAAATCATCGCCTTTGATGAGCCAACCAGTTCCCTTTCTGCCCGTGAAATCGACAATCTTTTCCGCGTTATTCGTGAACTGCGTAAAGAAGGGCGCGTGATCTTATATGTTTCTCACCGTATGGAAGAAATATTTGCCCTCAGTGATGCCATCACCGTCTTTAAAGATGGGCGTTATGTCAAAACCTTTACCGATATGCAGCAGGTTGATCATGACGCGCTGGTGCAGGCGATGGTCGGGCGCGACATCGGCGATATCTACGGCTGGCAACCGCGTAGTTATGGCGAGGAGCGGCTGCGTCTTGATGCTGTGAAAGCACCAGGCGTGCGTACGCCAATAAGTCTGGCGGTTCGTAGTGGTGAAATTGTCGGTCTGTTTGGTCTGGTGGGGGCCGGGCGCAGTGAATTAATGAAAGGCATGTTTGGCGGGACGCAAATCACCGCCGGTCAGGTTTATATCGACCAACAGCCGATCGATATCCGTAAACCGGGTCATGCCATTGCCGCAGGCATGATGCTCTGCCCGGAAGATCGTAAAGCGGAAGGCATTATTCCTGTGCACTCCGTTCGCGACAATATCAACATCAGTGCCAGACGCAAACATGTGCTCGGCGGTTGTGTAATCAACAACGGTTGGGAAGAAAACAATGCCGATCACCACATTCGTTCGCTCAACATCAAAACCCCGGGCGCAGAGCAACTGATCATGAATCTTTCAGGCGGAAATCAGCAAAAAGCCATTCTGGGCCGCTGGTTATCGGAAGAGATGAAGGTCATTTTGCTGGATGAACCTACGCGCGGCATTGATGTTGGTGCTAAGCATGAAATTTACAACGTGATTTATGCGCTGGCAGCGCAGGGCGTGGCGGTGCTGTTTGCCTCCAGCGACTTACCCGAAGTCCTCGGCGTTGCCGACCGGATTGTAGTGATGCGGGAAGGCGAAATCGCCGGTGAATTGTTACACGAGCAGGCAGATGAGCGTCAGGCATTAAGCCTTGCGATGCCTAAAGTCAGCCAGGCAGTTGCCTGAGTAAGGAGAGTATGATGTCTTCTGTTTCTACATCGGGTTCTGGCGCACCTAAGTCGTCTTTCAGCTTTGGGCGTATCTGGGATCAGTACGGCATGCTGGTGGTGTTTGCGGTGCTTTTTATCGCCTGCGCCATTTTTGTCCCAAATTTTGCCACCTTCATTAATATGAAAGGGTTGGGCCTGGCAATTTCTATGTCGGGGATGGTGGCGTGTGGCATGTTGTTCTGCCTTGCTTCCGGTGACTTTGACCTTTCTGTCGCCTCCGTAATTGCCTGTGCGGGTGTCACCACGGCGGTGGTTATCAACCTGACTGAAAGCCTGTGGATTGGCGTGGCAGCGGGTTTGTTGCTGGGCGTTCTCTGTGGTCTGGTCAATGGCTTTGTTATCGCCAAACTGAAAATAAATGCCCTGATCACGACACTGGCAACGATGCAGATTGTTCGAGGTCTGGCGTACATCATTTCAGACGGTAAAGCGGTCGGTATCGAAGATGAAAGCTTCTTTGCCCTTGGTTACGCCAACTGGTTCGGTCTGCCTGCGCCAATCTGGCTTACCGTCGCGTGTCTGATTGTCTTTGGTTTGCTGTTGAATAAAACCACCTTTGGGCGTAACACCCTGGCGATTGGCGGGAACGAAGAGGCAGCGCGTCTGGCGGGTGTACCGGTTGTTCGCACCAAAATTATTATCTTTGTTCTCTCTGGTCTGGTATCAGCGATAGCCGGAATTATTCTGGCTTCACGTATGACCAGTGGGCAGCCAATGACGTCGATTGGTTATGAGCTGATTGTTATCTCCGCCTGCGTTTTAGGTGGCGTTTCTCTGAAAGGTGGCATCGGAAAAATCTCATATGTGGTGGCGGGTATCTTAATTTTAGGCACCGTGGAAAACGCCATGAACCTGCTTAATATTTCTCCTTTCGCCCAGTACGTGGTTCGCGGCTTAATCCTGCTGGCAGCGGTGATCTTCGACCGTTACAAGCAAAAAGCGAAACGTACTGTTTGATGCTTTCTTCTGCAACAATTTAGCGTTTTTTCCCACCACAGCCAGCCGCCACAACGGTTGGCTGTTCTTCGTTACAAATGGCGACCCCCGTCACACTGTCTATACTTACATGTCTGTAAAGCGCGTTCTGCGCAACACAATAAGAAAAGAGAAGGAGGAGAACCGGGTGACAGAACCGTTAACCGAAACCCCTGAACTATCCGCGAAATATGCCTGGTTTTTTGATCTCGATGGAACGCTGGCGGAAATCAAACCGCATCCCGATCAGGTGGTCGTGCCTGACAATATTCTGCAAGGACTTCAGCTACTGGCAACCGCAAGTGATGGTGCATTGGCATTGATATCAGGGCGCTCAATGGTAGAGCTTGACGCTTTGGCAAAACCTTATCGCTTCCCGTTAGCGGGCGTGCATGGGGCGGAGCGCCGTGACATCAATGGTAAAACGCATATCGTTCATCTGCCGGATGCGATTGCGCGTGATATTAGCGTGCAACTGCATACGGCTATCGCCCAGCTTCCCGGCGCGGAGCTGGAGACGAAAGGGATGGCCTTTGCGCTGCATTATCGTCAGGCTCCGCAGCATGAAGACGCATTAATGACATTAGCGCAACGTATTACTCAGATCTGGCCACAAATGGCGTTACAGCAGGGAAAGTGTGTTGTCGAGATCAAGCCGCGAGGCACCAGTAAAGGTGAGGCGATTGCTGCCTTTATGCAGGAAGCTCCCTTTATCGGGCGAACGCCGGTATTTCTGGGCGATGATTTAACCGATGAATCTGGCTTCGCTGTCGTTAACCGGCTGGGCGGAATGTCAGTAAAAATTGGCACAGGCGCAACTCAGGCATCATGGCGACTGGCGGCCGTGCCGGATGTCTGGGGCTGGCTTGAAATGATAACCACCGCATTACAACAAAAAAGAGAAAATAACAGGAGTGATGACTATGAGTCGTTTAGTCGTAGTATCTAACCGGATTGCACCACCAGATGAGCACGCCGCCAGTGCCGGTGGCCTTGCCGTTGGCATACTGGGGGCACTGAAAGCCGCAGGTGGACTGTGGTTTGGCTGGAGTGGCGAAACAGGAAATGAGGATCAGCCGCTAAAAAAGGTGAAAAAGGGTAACATTACGTGGGCCTCTTTTAACCTTAGCGAACAGGACCTTGACGAATACTACAACCAATTCTCCAATGCCGTTCTCTGGCCTGCTTTTCATTATCGCCTCGATCTGGTGCAATTTCAGCGTCCTGCCTGGGACGGCTATCTACGCGTAAATGCGTTGCTGGCAGATAAATTACTGCCGCTGTTGCAAGACGATGACATTATCTGGATCCACGATTATCACCTGTTGCCCTTTGCGCATGAATTACGCAAACGTGGGGTGAATAATCGCATTGGTTTCTTTTTGCATATTCCTTTCCCGACACCGGAAATCTTCAACGCGCTGCCGACATATGACACCTTGCTTGAACAGCTTTGTGATTATGATTTGCTGGGTTTCCAGACAGAAAACGATCGTCTGGCGTTCCTGGATTGCCTTTCTAACCTGACCCGTGTCACGACGCGTAGCGCAAAAAGCCATACGGCCTGCGGCAAAGCGTTTCGAACAGAAGTTTACCCGATCGGTATTGAGCCGAAAGAAATAGCGAAACAGGCTGCCGGACCACTGCCGCCAAAACTGGCGCAACTCAAAGCGGAACTGAAAAACGTACAGAACATCTTTTCTGTTGAACGACTGGATTATTCCAAAGGTTTGCCGGAGCGTTTTCTCGCCTATGAAGCGTTACTGGAAAAATATCCGCAACATC
The DNA here is from genome assembly GCF_002966045.1 of Escherichia sp. MOD1-EC5189. NCBI lineage: Bacteria > Pseudomonadati > Pseudomonadota > Gammaproteobacteria > Enterobacterales > Enterobacteriaceae > Escherichia > Escherichia sp. MOD1-EC5189. The sequence goes on from NZ_PTRX01000007.1 coordinate 152,788, forward strand.
ACGGTAAAATTCGTTATACCCAGATCGCGCCAACGTCGCGTGGTGATGTGCAAGCCTATCAGGATATTCGTCATCAGCTCGAAAATGAAGCCGGACGAATTAATGGTAAATATGGGCAATTAGGCTGGACGCCGCTTTATTATTTGAATCAGCATTTTGACCGTAAATTACTGATGAAAATATTCCGCTACTCTGACGTGGGCTTAGTGACGCCACTGCGTGACGGGATGAACCTGGTGGCAAAAGAGTATGTTGCCGCTCAGGACCCAGCCAACCCGGGCGTACTTGTTCTTTCGCAATTTGCGGGAGCGGCAAACGAGTTAACGTCGGCGTTAATGGTTAATCCCTACGATCGTGACGAAGTTGCAGCTGCGCTGGATCGTGCATTGACTATGTCGCTGGCGGAACGTATTTCCCGTCATGCAGAAATGCTGGACGTTATCGTGAAAAACGATATTAACCACTGGCAGGAGTGCTTCATTAGCGACCTAAAGCAGATAGTTCCGCGAAGCGCGGAAAGCCAGCAGCGCGATAAAGTTGCTACCTTTCCTAAGCTTGCGTAAGTGCGGTTAATCTCCCGTAAGTGGAACTAACAGCACATCGACCTCACTTGAGGCAATCACTCTTTTCGCCGAGCAGGATGCTCGCGAAAAGAAACTGTGATTGTGATTACCGCAAATCACCAAATCGAAATGATGTTTGCGACAAACCTCCAGAATATGTTCGCTTAACTCACCGTAGGCAATAAACGTCTCGTCAACGGGATACCCCGCATCCTGAATTAACTTATCAAGAAAGCTTTGCGTTTCTTCCTGCATCACGCTGCGTAAATCTTCAAGCATCGGCGCGGCTAATTGATTGTACATTTCCGGGTCGGAAGCGAGAGTAATTAAACTGATGTGTCCCTTTACTGGCCTGGCGATAGATACCGCTTTTGCTAGCAGTTGCTGACTTTCCGGTGTAACCGCAACGGCGACAAGAATATTGCTATAGCTCATAACCTGTTCCTTATTCTGTGAACTTCAGGTGACATTAAAGCTTTACTCCTAATGGAGAATCGACGCAATCCCAACTCAGTCAAACAGGTAAATATTAGTGTGATTATTAGTAAATACAATTAATCAATCACTCTCGGTGATCATATGATTTCAACTGTAATTATAAGAAAATAATGTACTGATTCTCCATATCAAACAAGTGGTTAATATATGTAAAACATTTTATTAACATTAAGTTGATTGTTGCCTTTCTTTGTATTTAATTAGTTTGTTGTGCGGTAAGTGTCTGTTTAAAAATAGCTTATCGGGTATTGCATTAAAGCAATTATTTATAGCAGATGATTATTTACGGTGAGTTATTTTAACTGTGCGCAACATCCCATTTCGATTATTCCTGTTTCATTTTTACTTGCTATCGTAGCGAAAAACTTTTTAACAGATTGAAATACACCCAAAACAAAAGTATGACTTATACATTTATGTTAAGTAATTGAGCGTTTTGTGTGATCTGCATCACACATTATTGAAAATCGCAGCCCCCCTCCGTTGTATGTGAGTGTAGTGACGAGTAAAGTTGCGTCGATTTAGGAAAAATCTTAGATAAGTGTAAAGAACCCCTTCTATTTGTAAGGACTTATTAAATCCAAAAAAGGGCTCTGCCTATTGCAGCTTATCGCAACTATTCTAATGCTAATTATTTTTTACCGGGGCTTCCCGGCGACATCACGGGGTGCGGTGAGACCGCATAAAAATAAAGTTGGTTATTCTGGGTGGGAATAATGCATACCTCCGAGTTGCTGAAACACATTTATGACATCAACTTGTCATATTTACTACTTGCACAGCGTCTGATTGTTCAGGACAAAGCGTCCGCAATGTTTCGTCTCGGCATAAATGAAGAAATGGCGACAACGTTAGCGGCACTGACTCTTCCGCAAATGGTTAAGCTGGCAGAAACCAATCAACTGGTTTGTCACTTCCGTTTTGACAGCCACCAGACGATTACTCAGTTGACGCAAGATTCCCGCGTTGACGATCTCCAGCAAATTCATACCGGCATCATGCTCTCAACACGCTTGCTGAATGATGTTAATCAGCCTGAAGAAGCGCTGCGCAAGAAAAGGGCGTGATCATGAGTGAAAAAAGCATTGTTCAGGAAGCGCGGGATATTCAGCTGGCAATGGAATTGATTACCCTGGGCGCTCGTTTGCAGATGCTGGAAAGCGAAACACAGTTAAGTCGCGGACGCCTGATAAAACTCTATAAAGAACTGCGCGGAAGCCCACCGCCGAAAGGCATGCTGCCATTCTCAACCGACTGGTTTATGACCTGGGAACAAAACGTTCATGCTTCGATGTTCTGTAACGCATGGCAGTTTTTACTGAAAACCGGCTTGTGTAATGGCGTCGATGCGGTAATCAAAGCCTACCGTTTATACCTTGAACAGTGCCCGCAAGCAGAAGAAGGACCGCTACTGGCATTAACCCGTGCCTGGACATTGGTACGGTTTGTTGAAAGTGGATTACTGCAACTTTCCAGCTGCAACTGCTGCGGCGGCAATTTTATTACCCACGCTCACCAGCCTGTTGGCAGCTTTGCCTGCAGCTTATGTCAGCCGCCATCCCGGGCAGTAAAAAGACGTAAACTTTCTCAGAATCCTGCCGATATTATCCCACAACTGCTGGATGAACAGAGAGTACAGGCTGTTTAACTGATACGGTGTGGCGAAACATTCCAGCAGCGGTAACGACGTACCGCTGCTTTTTTTTGCCCCAATCGCACGTTAACGTCTGACGACTGAACATCCTGTCATGGTCAACAGTGGAAGGATGATGTCGTGCTTATCTTATTAGGTTACCTGGTTGTTCTCGGTACAGTTTTCGGCGGTTATCTGATGACCGGTGGAAGCCTTGGAGCACTCTATCAACCCGCTGAACTGGTGATTATTGCCGGTGCAGGGATTGGGTCGTTTATCGTCGGCAATAATGGTAAAGCGATTAAAGGCACGCTGAAGGCGCTGCCGTTACTATTTCGTCGCTCCAAATATACCAAAGCAATGTATATGGATCTGCTCGCTCTGCTTTATCGGTTGATGGCGAAATCGCGGCAGATGGGGATGTTTTCGCTGGAACGCGATATTGAAAATCCCCGTGAGAGCGAGATCTTCGCCAGCTACCCACGCATCCTTGCGGATAGCGTCATGCTTGATTTTATCGTCGATTATCTGCGCCTGATTATCAGCGGTCACATGAATACCTTCGAAATTGAAGCCCTGATGGATGAAGAGATTGAGACGCACGAAAGCGAAGCAGAAGTCCCGGCGAACAGTCTGGCATTGGTCGGGGACTCACTTCCGGCGTTTGGTATTGTCGCGGCTGTGATGGGGGTCGTTCACGCGTTAGGTTCAGCCGATCGTCCTGCCGCCGAGCTGGGGGCGCTTATCGCACATGCGATGGTGGGGACTTTCCTCGGTATTTTATTGGCTTACGGATTTATTTCCCCATTAGCGAGTGTTTTACGTCAGAAAAGCGCCGAAACCAGCAAAATGATGCAATGCGTGAAAGTCACACTGCTTTCTAATCTGAACGGTTACGCACCGCCTATCGCCGTTGAGTTTGGTCGCAAAACGCTCTATTCCAGCGAACGTCCGTCGTTTATTGAACTGGAAGAGCATGTGCGTGCGGTGAAAAATCCGCAACAACAGACGACAACCGAGGAAGCATGAAGAGTCAAGCGCATCCGATAATTGTCGTCAAACGACGCAAAGCCAAAAGCCACGGGGCAGCACATGGATCGTGGAAGATTGCTTATGCCGACTTTATGACCGCGATGATGGCCTTTTTTCTGGTGATGTGGCTAATCTCCATCTCCAGCCCAAAAGAGCTGATTCAGATTGCGGAGTACTTCCGGACTCCACTGGCGACTGCGGTTACGGGCGGCGATCGCATTTCTAATAGTGAAAGCCCAATTCCCGGTGGGGGTGATGATTACACCCAAAGCCAGGGGGAAGTGAATAAGCAGCCGAACATCGAAGAGCTGAAAAAACGCATGGAGCAAAGTCGATTGCGGAAATTGCGTGGCGATCTCGACCAGTTGATTGAATCCGATCCGAAACTGCGGGCGTTACGTCCACATCTCAAAATCGATCTGGTCCAGGAAGGTCTACGTATTCAGATCATCGATAGCCAGAATCGCCCGATGTTCAGAACCGGCAGTGCCGACGTCGAACCCTATATGCGCGACATTCTGCGCGCCATCGCGCCCGTTCTGAATGGTATTCCCAACCGTATTAGCCTTTCGGGTCATACCGATGATTTCCCTTACGCCAGTGGTGAGAAAGGATATAGCAACTGGGAGCTTTCTGCCGATCGAGCCAATGCATCCCGCCGCGAACTGATGGTTGGCGGATTGGATGGCGGCAAAGTGTTACGTGTCGTCGGCATGGCGGCAACGATGCGCTTAAGCGATCGAGGTCCTGATGATGCTGTCAACCGTCGCATCAGCCTGCTGGTACTGAACAAACAAGCCGAACAGGCCATTTTGCATGAAAACGCCGAAAGCCAGAATGAGCCAGTAAGCGCCCTGGAAAAACCTGAGGTTGCACCACAGGTCAGTGTTCCCACAATGCCATCAGCCGAACCGAGGTGACAGCGTGAGCATGGATATAAGCGATTTTTATCAGACATTTTTTGATGAAGCGGACGAACTGTTGGCTGACATGGAGCAGCATCTGCTGGTTTTGCAGCCGGAAGCGCCAGATGCCGAACAATTGAATGCCATCTTTCGGGCTGCCCACTCGATCAAAGGAGGGGCAGGAACCTTTGGCTTCAGCGTTTTGCAGGAAACCACGCATCTGATGGAAAACCTGCTCGACGAAGCCAGACGAGGTGAGATGCAACTCAACACCGACATTATTAATCTGTTTTTGGAAACGAAGGACATCATGCAAGAACAGCTCGACGCTTATAAACAGTCGCAAGAGCCGGATGCCGCCAGCTTCGATTATATCTGCCAGGCCTTGCGTCAACTGGCATTAGAAGCGAAAGGCGAAATGCCATCCGCAGTGACCCGATTAAGTGTGGTTGCCAAAAGTGAACCGCAAGATGAGCAGAGTCGCTGTCAGTCACCGCGTCGAATTATCCTTTCTCGCCTGAAGGCCGGGGAAGTCGACCTGCTGGAAGAAGAGCTGGGACATCTGACAACCCTAACTGACGTGGTAAAGGGGGCGGATTCTCTCTCGGCAATATTACCGGGCGACATTGCCGAAGATGACATCACAGCGGTACTCTGTTTTGTGATCGAGGCCGATCAGATTACCTTTGAAACAGTAGAAGTTTCGCCAAAAACATCTCCCCCACCAGTGCTTAAACTGGCAACCGAACAAGCCCCAACTGGACGCGTGGAGCGGGAAAAAACGACACGCAGCAGTGAATCCACCAGCATTCGTGTGGCGGTAGAAAAGGTTGATCAACTGATTAACCTCGTCGGCGAGCTGGTCATCACCCAGTCCATGCTTGCCCAGCGTTCCAGCGAACTGGACCCGGTTAATCATGGTGATTTGATTACCAGCATGGGGCAGTTACAACGTAACGCTCGTGATTTGCAGGAATCAGTGATGTCGATTCGCATGATGCCGATGGAGTATGTCTTTAGTCGCTATCCCCGCCTGGTGCGAGATCTGGCGGGAAAACTCGGCAAGCAGGTAGAACTGACGCTGGTGGGCAGTTCCACTGAACTCGACAAGAGCCTGATAGAACGCATTATCGACCCGCTGACCCACCTGGTACGCAATAGCCTCGATCACGGTATTGAACTGCCAGAAAAACGGCTCGCCGCAGGTAAAAACAGCGTCGGAAATTTAATTCTGTCTGCCGAACATCAGGGCGGCAACATTTGCATTGAAGTGACCGACGATGGGGCGGGGCTAAACCGTGAGCGAATTCTGGCAAAAGCGGCCTCGCAAGGTTTGACTGTCAGCGAAAACATGAGCGACGACGAAGTCGCGATGCTGATATTTGCACCTGGCTTCTCCACGGCGGAGCAGGTCACCGACGTCTCCGGGCGCGGCGTCGGCATGGACGTCGTTAAACGTAATATCCAGGAGATGGGCGGTCATGTCGAAATCCAGTCGAAGCAGGGTACTGGCACTACGATCCGCATTTTACTGCCGCTGACGCTGGCCATCCTCGACGGCATGTCCGTACGCGTTGCGGATGAAGTTTTCATTCTGCCGCTGAATGCGGTCATGGAATCACTGCAACCCCGTGAAGCCGATCTGCATCCACTGGCCGGCGGCGAGCGGGTGCTGGAAGTGCGGGGTGAATATCTGCCCATCGTCGAACTGTGGAAAGTATTCAACGTCGCGGGCGCGAAAACCGAAGCCACCCAGGGAATTGTGGTGATCTTACAAAGTGGCGGTCGCCGCTACGCCTTGCTGGTGGATCAATTAATTGGTCAACACCAGGTTGTGGTTAAAAACCTTGAAAGTAACTATCGCAAAGTCCCCGGCATTTCTGCTGCGACCATTCTTGGCGACGGCAGCGTGGCACTGATTGTTGATGTCTCCGCCTTGCAGGCGATAAACCGCGAACAACGTATGGCGAACACCGCCGCCTGAATGAGTAAAAAGGTAACAATATGACCGGTATGACGAATGTAACAAAGCTGGCCAGCGAGCCGTCAGGCCAGGAATTTCTGGTATTTACCCTTGGTGATGAAGAGTACGGTATTGATATTCTGAAAGTGCAGGAGATCCGTGGCTATGATCAGGTAACACGGATTGCGAACACGCCAACGTTTATCAAAGGCGTCACGAATCTGCGCGGTGTTATTGTGCCGATTGTGGACTTACGAATTAAGTTCAGCCAGGTGGATGTGGACTATAACGACAACACGGTAGTTATCGTCCTGAATCTCGGACAGCGGGTGGTCGGCATCGTGGTTGACGGCGTCTCAGATGTGCTTTCATTGACGGCGGAGCAAATTCGTCCGGCACCGGAATTTGCCGTGACGCTTTCAACAGAATATCTCACTGGACTCGGCGCACTGGGCGACCGCATGTTGATTCTGGTGAACATCGAAAAACTGCTGAACAGTGAAGAGATGGCGCTGTTAGATAGCGCGGCGTCAGAAGTGGCGTAATTATCCCGATTTCCTCAATTGAAATGAACCCGATGATCTGCGCATCGGGTTTTTTATGTCAACTTTGCGGTGGATGGCATCATTAATAAAGTTTCCCTCCTTCTTGCCGATAACGAGATCAACTTGTTTTCAGGAAGGTGCCTTATGATTAACCGTATCCGCGTAGTCACGCTGTTGGTAATGGTGCTGGGGGTATTCGCACTGTTACAACTTATTTCCGGCAGTCTGTTTTTTTCCTCCCTTCACCATAGCCAGAAGAGCTTTGTGGTTTCCAATCAATTACGGGAACAGCAGGGCGAGCTGACGTCAACCTGGGATTTAATGCTGCAAACGCGCATTAACCTGAGTCGATCAGCGGTGCGGATGATGATGGATTCCTCCAATCAACAAAGTAACGCCAAAGTTGAATTGCTCGATAGCGCCAGGAAAACTTTGACCCAGGCCGCGACACATTATAAAAAATTCAAAAGCATGGCGCCGTTACCTGAAATGGTCGCTACCAGTCGTAATATTGATGAAAAATATAAAAACTATCACACAGCATTAACTGAACTGATTGATTATCTTGATTATGGCAATACTGGAGCTTATTTCGCTCAGCCAACCCAGGGAATGCAAAATGCAATGGGCGAAGCGTTTGCTCAGTACGCCCTCAGCAGTGAAAAAATGTATCGCGATATCGTCACTGACAACGCAGATGATTATCGATTTGCCCAGTGGCAACTGGCGGTTATCGCGCTGGTGGTGGTAATGATTCTGCTGGTGGCGTGGTACGGCATTCGCCGTATGTTGCTTACACCCCTGGCAAAAATTATTGCTCATATTCGCGAAATCGCCGGTGGTAACCTGGCGAATACCCTGACCATTGATGGGCGCAGTGAAATGGGCGATCTGGCGCAGAGCGTCTCACATATGCAACGCTCTTTGACTGACACCGTCACTCATGTGCGCGAAGGCTCTGATGCCATCTATGCTGGCACCCGTGAAATTGCGGCGGGCAATACCGATCTTTCTTCCCGTACTGAACAGCAAGCATCCGCACTGGAAGAAACTGCTGCCAGCATGGAGCAACTCACCGCGACGGTGAAGCAAAATGCCGATAACGCCCGCCAGGCCTCGCAACTGGCGCAAAGTGCCTCCGACACCGCCCAGCACGGTGGCAAAGTGGTGGATGGTGTAGTGAAGACGATGCATGAGATCGCCGATAGTTCGAAGAAAATTGCCGACATTATCAGCGTTATCGACGGTATTGCCTTCCAGACTAATATCCTCGCGCTGAATGCCGCGGTTGAAGCCGCGCGAGCGGGTGAACAAGGCCGTGGTTTTGCCGTGGTGGCGGGCGAAGTGCGTAATCTTGCCAGTCGCAGCGCCCAGGCGGCAAAAGAGATCAAAGCCCTCATTGAAGACTCCGTCTCGCGCGTTGATACCGGTTCGGTGCTGGTCGAAAGCGCCGGGGAAACAATGAACAATATCGTCAATGCTGTCACTCGCGTGACTGACATTATGGGCGAAATTGCATCGGCATCAGATGAACAGAGCCGCGGCATCGATCAAGTCGCATTGGCGGTTTCGGAAATGGATCGCGTCACGCAACAGAACGCATCGCTGGTGCAGGAATCAGCTGCTGCCGCCGCTGCGCTGGAAGAACAGGCCAGTCGTTTAACACAAGCGGTTTCTGCGTTCCATCTGGCAGCCAGCCCACTCACCAATAAAACGCAAACATCATCTCGTCCTGCCAGTGAGCAACCACCGGCACAGCCACGACTGCGAATTGCTGAACAAGATCCAAACTGGGAAACATTTTAACGAGCATTGACTAACGCGGTCATTGCCGCCTGATGGGGAGCGTTGATGTTTAATCGTATTCGAATTTCGACCACGCTGTTTTTAATTTTGATTCTCTGCGGGATCTTGCAGATTGGCAGTAACGGCATGTCTTTTTGGGCATTTCGCGATGATTTGCAACGATTGAATCAGGTCGAGCAGAGCAATCAGCAACGTGCGGCATTAGCGCAAACTCGGGCGGTAATGTTACAGGCCAGTACCGCGCTGAACAAAGCGGGCACTCTGACGGCGCTTAGCTATCCGGCAGATGACATTAAAACGTTGATGACGACGGCGCGCGCCAGTCTGACGCAATCCTCTACGTTATTTAAAAGTTTTATGGCGATGACTGCGGGCAACGAGCACGTGAGGGCGTTGCAAAAAGAGACGGAGAAAAGTTTTGCCCGTTGGCACAACGATCTCGAACATCAGGCGACCTGGCTTGAAAGTAATCAACTTTCGGATTTCCTCACTGCGCCGGTGCAGGAATCACAGAATGCGTTTGACGTTAACTTTGAGGCCTGGCAGCAGGAGATCAACCATGTGCTGGAAGCCGCCAGTGCGCAAAGCCAGCGTAACTATCAGATTTCGGCGCTGGTGTTTATCAGCATGATTATTGTTGCAGCGCTCTACATCAGCAGTGCGCTGTGGTGGACGCGCAAGATGATTGTTCAACCACTGGCCATCATCGGTAGCCATTTTGACAGCATTGCTGCGGGTAATCTGGCGCGTCCGATTGCGGTATATGGTCGCAATGAGATCACCGCCATTTTTGCCAGCCTGAAGACCATGCAGCAGGCTTTACGTGGGACGGTGAGTGATGTGCGTAAGGGAAGCCAGGAGATGCACATTGGTATCGCGGAGATTGTCGCAGGCAATAACGATCTCTCAAGTCGTACCGAACAGCAGGCGGCATCGTTGTCACAAACGGCCGCCAGTATGGAGCAATTAACCGCCACGGTAGGGCAAAACGCCGATAACGCGCGACAGGCGTCGGAACTGGCAAAAAAAGCCGCCACAACGGCGCAGGCGGGGGGTGTCCAGGTCAGTACCATGACTCACACCATGCAGGAAATCGCCACCAGCTCGCAAAAAATTGGCGACATTATCAGCGTTATCGACGGCATTGCTTTCCAGACCAATATTCTGGCCCTGAATGCGGCAGTGGAAGCGGCTCGCGCCGGAGAGCAGGGGCGTGGTTTTGCGGTAGTGGCAGGTGAAGTGCGCAATCTTGCCAGCCGTAGCGCCCAGGCGGCAAAAGAGATCAAAGGACTGATCGAAGAGTCTGTCAATCGTGTCCAGCAGGGTTCGAAACTGGTGAATAACGCCGCCGCGACCATGACCGATATTGTCAGTTCAGTAACCCGCGTGAACGACATTATGGGAGAAATTGCCTCGGCGTCGGAAGAACAACGGCGTGGGATTGAACAAGTTGCACAGGCTGTTAGCCAGATGGATCAGGTGACACAGCAGAACGCCTCCCTGGTAGAAGAAGCGGCGGCGGCAACGGAACAACTGGCGAACCAGGCTGACAATCTTTCGTCGCGCGTGGCGGCATTTACCCTTGAAGAACATGAAGTAGCAAGACATGAGTCGGCGCAGTTACAGATTGCGCCAGTGGTATCCTGAAGTGATTGAGAAGGCGCTATGACTTCATCTCTGCCCTGTGGGCAAACGTCTTTATTGTTACAGATGACCGAGCGCCTGGCGCTTTCCGACGCGCATTTTCGGCGGATAAGTCAATTGATCTATCAACGAGCCGGGATCGTTCTGGCTGACCATAAACGCGACATGGTTTACAACCGACTGGTTCGTCGTTTGCGTTCGCTGGGACTGACGGATTTCGGCCATTACTTGAACTTGCTGGAATCTAATCAGCACAGCGGTGAGTGGCAGGCGTTTATCAATTCGCTGACCACGAATCTGACGGCTTTTTTCCGTGAGGCGCATCATTTTCCTCTGCTCGCGGATCACGCCCGGCGTCGTTCTGGCGAGTATCGCGTATGGAGCGCGGCGGCTTCGACCGGCGAAGAGCCGTACAGCATTGCGATGACGCTGGCTGACACATTGGGCACCGCGCCTGGACGCTGGAAAGTGTTTGCCAGCGATATCGACACCGAGGTGCTGGAAAAAGCCAGAAGCGGTATTTATCGCCATGAAGAGCTGAAAAATCTGACGCCGCAGCAACTGCAGCGGTACTTCATGCGAGGGACGGGACCGCATGAAGGGCTGGTACGCGTGCGTCAGGAGCTGGCGAACTATGTTGATTTTGCCCCGCTGAATTTACTGGCGAAACAATACACCGTGCCGGGGCCGTTTGATGCGATCTTCTGTCGTAACGTCATGATCTACTTCGATCAAACTACCCAGCAGGAGATTTTGCGCCGCTTTGTTCCGCTCCTTAAACCCGACGGATTGCTGTTTGCGGGTCACTCTGAAAACTTTAGCCACCTTGAGCGCCGCTTCACGCTGCGTGGTCAGACGGTGTATGCGCTAAGTAAGGATTAACGATGAGCAAAATCAGGGTGTTATCTGTCGATGATTCGGCACTAATGCGCCAGATCATGACAGAAATCATCAACAGCCATAGCGACATGGAAATGGTGGCGACCGCCCCTGATCCGCTGGTTGCGCGTGATTTGATTAAGAAATTCAATCCCGATGTATTGACGCTGGATGTTGAAATGCCGCGGATGGACGGACTGGATTTTCTCGAAAAATTAATGCGTTTGCGTCCAATGCCCGTTGTGATGGTTTCTTCCCTGACCGGCAAAGGGTCAGAAGTTACGCTGCGCGCGCTGGAGCTGGGGGCGATAGATTTTGTCACCAAACCGCAGTTGGGTATTCGCGAAGGAATGCTGGCGTATAGCGAAATGATTGCTGAAAAGGTACGCACGGCAGCAAAGGCGAGCCTTGCGGCACATAAACCATTGTCGGCACCGACAACGCTGAAAGCGGGGCCGTTGTTGAGTTCTGAAAAACTGATTGCGATTGGTGCTTCAACGGGGGGAACTGAGGCAATTCGTCACGTCCTGCAACCGTTACCGCTTTCCAGCCCGGCACTGTTAATTACCCAGCATATGCCGCCCGGTTTCACCCGCTCTTTTGCCGACAGACTTAATAAGTTGTGCCAAATCGGTGTTAAAGAAGCCGAAGACGGAGAACGCGTTCTGCCGGGGCATGCTTATATCGCACCGGGAGATCGGCATATGGAACTGGCGCGTAGCGGCGCGAATTATCAAATCAAAATCCACGATGGCCCGGCGGTTAACCGTCATCGGCCTTCGGTAGATGTGTTGTTCCATTCTGTTGCCAAACAGGCGGGGCGTAATGCGGTTGGGGTGATCCTGACCGGTATGGGCAACGACGGCGCGGCGGGAATGTTAGCGATGCGGCAGGCGGGGGCATGGACCCTTGCACAAAACGAAGCAAGTTGCGTGGTGTTCGGCATGCCGCGCGAGGCCATCAATATGGGTGGTGTTTGCGAAGTGGTCGATCTTAGCCAGGTAAGCCAGCAAATGCTGGCGAAAATCAGTGCCGGACAGGCGATACGTATTTAAATCAGGAGTGTGAAATGGCGGATAAAGAACTTAAATTTTTGGTTGTGGATGACTTTTCCACCATGCGACGCATTGTGCGTAACCTACTGAAAGAGCTGGGATTCAATAATGTTGAGGAAGCGGAAGATGGCGTCGACGCCCTCAATAAGTTGCAGGCAGGCGGTTATGGATTTGTTATCTCCGACTGGAACATGCCCAACATGGATGGCCTGGAATTGCTGAAAACGATTCGTGCGGATGGCGCGATGTCGGCATTGCCGGTGTTAATGGTGACTGCAGAAGCCAAGAAAGAGAACATCATTGCTGCGGCGCAAGCGGGGGCCAGTGGCTATGTGGTGAAGCCATTTACCGCCGCGACGCTGGAGGAAAAACTCAACAAAATCTTTGAGAAACTGGGCATGTGAGGATGCGACTATGATGCAACCATCAATCAAACCTGCTGACGAGCATTCAGCTGGCGATATCATTGCGCGCATCGGCAGCCTGACGCGTATGTTGCGCGACAGTTTGCGCGAGCTGGGGCTGGATCAGGCAATTGCCGAAGCGGCGGAAGCCATCCCCGATGCCCGCGATCGTTTGTACTATGTTGTGCAGATGACTGCCCAGGCTGCAGAGCGGGCGCTGAACAGTGTTGAAGCGTCACAACCACATCAGGATCAAATGGAGAAATCAGCAAAAGCATTAACCCAACGTTGGGATGACTGGTTTGCCGATCCGATTGACCTTGCCGATGCCCGTGAACTGGTGACAGATACGCGGCAATTTCTGGCAGATGTCCCTGCGCATACCAGCTTTACTAACGCGCAACTGCTGGAAATCATGATGGCGCAGGATTTTCAGGACCTCACCGGACAGGTCATTAAGCGGATGATGGATGTCATTCAGGAGATCGAACGTCAATTGCTGATGGTGCTGTTGGAAAACATCCCGGAACAGGAGTCGCGTCCAAAACGTGAAAACCAGAGTTTGCTTAATGGACCTCAGGTTGATACCAGCAAAGCCGGTGTGGTAGCCAGTCAGGATCAGGTGGACGATTTGTTGGATAGTCTTGGATTTTGATTTGTATTGCCTGATGTGGCGTAACCGCGTCATATCAGGCGGTCGGATAACGCGATGACGCTGCAACCGACAAACGCACACCATGCTTGATGTGTGCAGCAAAAGCCCTAAATCCCGCCTGTTTTGCCCCTTACTCAGACCATTGAACGCTTTGCGCTCTGGCATCATTCACGCTTAATACTCTTTCCAGGATTGGCGACGTGTCTGACGAGAGCGACGACAAAACAGAAGCCCCCACACCCCACCGACTTGAAAAAGCGCGGGAGGAGGGGCAGATCCCGCGTTCCCGTGAACTGACCTCACTGCTGATTTTGTTGGTGGGCGTCTGTGTTATCTGGTTTGGCGGTGTGTCGCTGGCCCGTCGATTGTCGGGCATGCTCTCCGCTGGGCTGCATTTTGATCACAATATTATCAATGACCCGAATCTGATCCTCGGGCAGATTATTCTGCTGATCAGAGAAGCCATGTTGGGGCTGCTGCCGCTGATTAGCGGCGTGGTGCTGGTGGCGCTCATTTCTCCGGTCATGCTGGGGGGGCTGGTATTTAGCAGCAAATCCTTGCAGCCAAAGTTTTCCAAACTCAACCCACTACCGGGAATTAAACGGATGTTCTCGGCACAGACTGGCGCGGAGTTGCTTAAAGCGATTTTGAAAACCATCCTGGTTGGCAGCGTGACGGGGTTTTATCTCTGGCATCACTGGCCGCAGATGATGCGCTTAATGGCTGAGTCTCCGATTACTGCCATGGGTAATGCGATGGATCTGGTTGGGCTATGCGCACTGCTGGTGGTGCTTGGTGTTATTCCGATGGTGGGATTTGACGTCTTTTTCCAAATCTTCAGCCACCTGAAAAAGCTGCGAATGTCGCGGCAGGATATTCGTGATGAGTTCAAACAAAGCGAAGGCGATCCTCATGTTAAAGGGCGGATCCGTCAGATGCAGCGAGCTGCCGCACGGCGTCGGATGATGAACGATGTGCCGAAAGCGGATGTCATTGTCAATAACCCGACCCACTATTCGGTAGCGTTGCAGTATGACGAAAACAAAATGAGCGCACCGAAAGTGGTCGCTAAAGGTGCAGGGCTGGTCGCACTGCGCATTCGTGAAATTGGCGCTGAAAATAACGTCCCGACGCTTGAAGCGCCGCCGCTGGCGCGAGCGCTGTATCGACATGCGGAGATCGGCCAACAAATCCCAGGTCAACTGTACGCCGCGGTGGCGGAGGTGCTGGCCTGGGTCTGGCAACTGAAACGCTGGCGTCTGGCTGGCGGACAGCGCCCTGTTCAACCTACTCATCTTCCGGTGCCGGAAGCCCTGGATTTTATTAACGAGAAACCGACCCATGAGTAATCTGGCCGCGATGCTGCGCCTGCCCGCAAACCTGAAATCGACACAATGGCAGATCCTTGCCGGACCGATTTTGATCCTGTTGATCTTGTCGATGATGGTGCTGCCCCTGCCCGCATTCATACTCGACCTGCTGTTCACCTTCAATATTGCCTTGTCGATCATGGTGTTGCTGGTCGCGATGTTTACCCAGCGCACGCTCGAGTTTGCTGCGTTTCCGACCATTCTGTTGTTTACCACCCTGTTACGTCTGGCACTTAACGTGGCTTCAACCCGTATCATTTTGATGGAAGGGCATACTGGCGCGGCGGCGGCAGGAAAGGTGGTCGAAGCGTTCGGTCACTTCCTCGTTGGTGGCAATTTCGCTATCGGTATCGTGGTGTTCGTCATTCTCGTGATCATCAACTTTATGGTTATTACCAAAGGTGCCGGGCGTATCGCAGAAGTAGGCGCGCGCTTTGTTCTCGATGGTATGCCAGGAAAGCAGATGGCGATTGATGCCGACCTTAACGCCGGACTGATTGGTGAAGATGAGGCGAAAAAACGCCGCAGTGAAGTCACTCAGGAAGCCGATTTTTACGGCTCAATGGACGGGGCAAGTAAGTTTGTTCGCGGCGATGCCATCGCCGGGATCCTCATCATGGTCATTAACGTTGTCGGCGGATTGCTGGTCGGTGTGCTGCAACATGGCATGAGCATGGGACATGCGGCGGAAAGTTATACGCTATTGACCATTGGTGACGGTCTGGTAGCACAAATTCCGGCGCTGGTGATTTCTACCGCCGCGGGGGTTATCGTTACGCGCGTCAGCACTGATCAGGATGTTGGCGAACAGATGGTGAATCAGCTTTTCAGTAACCCGAGCGTTATGTTGTTAAGCGCCGCCGTGCTCGGTTTACTCGGCCTGGTGCCTGGAATGCCGAACCTGGTATTTTTGCTGTTCACTGCCGGATTGCTGGGGCTGGCCTGGTGGATCCGCGGACGCGAACAAAAAGCGCCTGCCGAACCAAAACCGGTAAAAATGGCAGAGAATAATGCCGTTGTTGAAGCAACGTGGAACGATGTTCAACTGGAAGATTCTCTGGGAATGGAAGTGGGTTATCGACTGATCCCGATGGTCGATTTTCAGCAGGATGGTGAACTACTGGGTCGTATTCGCAGTATTCGCAAGAAATTTGCTCAGGAAATGGGCTTTCTGCCGCCGGTAGTACACATTCGCGACAATATGGATCTGCAACCTGCCCGCTATCGCATTTTGATGAAAGGCGTGGAGATAGGCAGTGGTGATGCTTATCCGGGGCGTTGGTTGGCGATTAACCCTGGTACCGCTGCCGGGACGTTACCTGGTGAGGCGACCGTCGATCCAGCATTTGGCCTGAATGCTATCTGGATTGAAAGTGCGCTAAAAGAACAGGCGCAGATTCAAGGGTATACCGTGGTTGAGGCCAGCACGGTGGTGGCTACGCATCTTAACCACCTCATAAGCCAGCATGCCGCAGAGCTGTTTGGTCGTCAGGAGGCGCAACAGCTGCTGGATCGTGTCGCTCAGGAGATGCCAAAGCTGACGGAAGATCTCGTTCCTGGCGTCGTCACGCTCACCACACTGCATAAAGTGCTGCAAAATCTGCTCGATGAAAAAGTCCCGATTCGCGATATGCGCACCATTCTCGAAACGCTGGCGGAACATGCGCCCATCCAAAGCGATCCACATGAATTAACCGCCGTCGTGCGCGTGGCGTTAGGACGGGCTATAACCCAGCAGTGGTTTCCTGGCAAAGATGAAGTCCATGTTATTGGCCTCGATACACCGCTGGAACGTTTGTTACTACAGGCCTTGCAGGGTGGGGGCGGACTGGAGCCTGGGCTGGCGGATCGTTTACTGGCACAAACTCAGGAAGCGCTATCCCGTCAGGAGATGCTGGGTGCGCCGCCAGTATTATTGGTGAACCACGCGCTGCGACCATTATTGTCTCGCTTCCTGCGTCGCAGCCTGCCGCAGTTAGTGGTGCTGTCGAATCTGGAACTATCAGATAACCGACATATCCGTATGACGGCGACGATTGGCGGCAAATAATGAGAGCCTTATTAGCAATATTATTGTTTCCGCTGCTGGCGCAAGCCGCCGGGGAGGGGATGTGGCAGGCGAGCAGTGTGGGCGTTACGTTGAATCACCGTGGTGAATCGATGTCGTCAGCGCCTCTTTCTTCGCGACAACCTGCATCAGGATTGATGACGCTGGTTGCGTGGCGTTATCAGCTTATCGGCCCAACTCCCGTAGGGCTGCGGGTTCGCTTGTGTTCACAATCTCGTTGTGTCGAATTAGAGGGGCAGAGCGGAACCACCGTGGCCTTTTCCGGTATACCGGCGGCAGAACCGTTGCGATTTATCTGGGAAGTGCCTGGCGGCGGGCGGTTAATTCCGCCGCTAAAAGTACAACGTAATGAAGTGATTGTGAATTATCGCTGAAGGACAAATAAAAATTACGCGCTCGCGGCATGTTTAATAACTCAGTGAAAAAGGCTCGATGTTTTGTTGCAATTATTTATCAGGAATAGCTTGCAACAAAACATGCCAAAAATATGTGAATTATCCTCTTGTCAAAGGGCTTGGATAAAAATCTTCAGAGTTACGGTATAACTGCAACTGGCGAGTTCGCGTATTGGTCTGTATGATCATACATGAGAGCCATTCTGATTCAGAATAAGGGTCACTTAAATCCTGAACGTCTTCATTTGAAAGGATTAATTCACATTCTTTGTCCCTAAAATCCAGCCAGGCTCGTTGTGATTTTTTAAGCAAGTTAAGTTGTTCGGTATCAGGTTTTTTGGCACCTGTGCGTGGTACTTGTTCTATATAACGATAAGCTTCACCATAAGCTTTATTTAATTGCGCATCGACGAGATTGTATTCTTGTCGCAGGCATGATTTGATCACGTTAATGTCAGTATCATCATCTGAATTTTTTTGCCAACAATCTTTGATGGCTGAAATGTCATGGTCATTGACTATAACCGTATCTTCTGCGTAAGCCTGGCAAGAGATAATGCCTAATGTTAATACAAGAAATTTAAACACTGCGGTATTCCTTAAATTCAACCGTTATCGTTTCCCTGGGGCCGGATATTACGCTTCTGGCCTCTTATCCAACAGTGAGAAAACAGTGGCATGTCCATTTTCAGAATACATTTAGATGGCAATAAAAAAGCCTGATCAGGTAACCCTGATCAGGCTTCACTCTCACGAAAAATCGATTACATACGCTCTACTGTCTCAATACCCAGCGTATCCAGGCCCAGCTTCAGCGTCTTCGCCGTCAGTTGTGCCAGTTTCAGACGACTGTTACGCACTTCTTCGTTTTCTGCGCTGAGGATCGGGCAGTGCTCGTAGAAGCCAGAGAACAGACCGGCCAGATCGTACAGGTAAGCACACATCACGTGCGGCGTGCCTTCACGGGCAACCACAGTGAGGGTTTCTTCAAACTGCAGCAGGCGAGCTGCCAGTTGTGCCTCACGATCTTCACGGATGATTACCGGGGCTGCAGCCAGTTGCTCTTCGTTAATTTCTGCTTTACGGAACACGGACAATACACGCGTGTAAGCATACTGCATGTATGGCGCGGTATTACCCTCAAACGCCAGCATGTTGTCCCAGTCGAAGATGTAGTCCGTGGTGCGGTTTTTGGAGAGATCTGCGTATTTAACCGCACCAATACCAACCGCATTAGCCAGTTTTTCCAGCTCATCGGCTGGCATATCCGGGTTCTTCTCTGCCACCAGACGGCGTGCGCGTTCCAGGGCTTCATCCAGCAGATCGGCCAGTTTCACCGTACCGCCAGCACGCGTTTTGAACGGTTTGCCGTCTTTGCCCAGCATCATGCCGAACATATGGTGTTCCAGCGGTACGGATTCCGGCACATAGCCTGCTTTACGGACGATCGCCCACGCCTGCATCAGGTGTTGATGCTGGCGGGAGTCGATGTAATACAGCACGCGATCGGCATGCAATGTTTCATAACGATATTTCGCACAGGCGATATCAGTGGTGGTGTAGAGATAGCCGCCATCTTTCTTCTGAATGATCACGCCCATCGGTTCGCCTTCCTTGTTTTTGAACTCATCAAGGAATACGACGGTTGCGCCTTCGCTTTCTACAGCCAGACCTTTGGCTTTGAGATCAGCCACGATACCCGGCAGCATCGGGTTGTACAGGCTTTCGCCCATCACGTCATCACGGGTCAGCGTCACGTTCAGACGATCGTAGGTGATCTGGTTCTGCGTCATGGTGATGTCGACCAGTTTGCGCCACATCTCACGGAAGTATTCGTCACCGCTTTGCAGTTTTACCACGTAGTTACGTGCACGCTCAGCGAACGCTTCATCTTCATCGTAATGCTTTTTCGCATCGCGGTAGAAACCTTCAAGGTCAGCCAGCTCCATTTCACCGGCGTTTTCCTGCTGCTGCTTTTCCAGCCATGCAATCAGCATACCGAACTGAGTGCCCCAGTCGCCGACGTGGTTTGCGCGAATCACTTTGTGACCGAGGAACTCCAGAGTACGCACTGCTGCGTCACCAATAATGGTAGAGCGCAGGTGACCGACGTGCATCTCTTTCGCCACGTTTGGCGCAGAGTAGTCAACCACAATGGTCTGTTTTTCTGGCGTAGCAACACCGAGACGATCGGACGCCAGCGCCTGCTGAACATGTTCAGCCAGGAATGCCGGATCAAGGAAAATGTTGATAAAGCCTGGTCCGGCGATCTCAACCTTGCTGGCGATACCGTTAAGATCCAGATGAGTCAGCACCTGCTCTGCTAATTGTCGCGGTGCCATACCCAGTTTTTTAGCAACTGCCATCATGCCGTTAGCCTGATAGTCGCCGAACTGAACTTTTGCTGACTGACGAACCTGCGGTTCGCAATCCGCAGGCGCGCCTGCCGCAATCATGGCCTGACGGACTTTTTCTGAGAGAAGAGCCTGAATATTCACCGGAATACCTTACATTGATGAAGCGAGCAAAAATTGCCCGCACCAGTTAAAGAAATTAGGGCGGGAGTATACTGCAAATGGCTGTTTTCGTCAGCAACGTGCGCGTGGTGTATTGCCGTTTTCACTATTGCATCAGAAGCGGCGTGAAATCAGCGGTTGGTTGGCGCAGGGCAACAGGGTAAATTAACGCTTTTACTGAAAGACGAAGAGTGATTATGGCGAACTGGCAATCTATCGACGAGCTGCAGGATATTGCATCGGATTTACCGCGATTTACCCACGCATTAGATGAACTTTCCCGCCGTCTGGGGTTGGATATCACTCCACTGACTGCCGATCACATTTCTTTGCGTTGCCATCAAAACGTCACCGCTGAACGCTGGCGTCATGGGTTTGAACAGTGCGGCGAGCTTTTGTCAGAAAATATGATCAATGGCAGGCCGATTTGTCTGTTTAAATTGCATGAACCGGTACAGGTGGCTCACTGGCAGTTTTCAATTGTAGAGCTACCGTGGCCTGGGGAAAAACGTTAC
Organism: Escherichia sp. MOD1-EC5189; assembly: GCF_002966045.1. NCBI lineage: Bacteria > Pseudomonadati > Pseudomonadota > Gammaproteobacteria > Enterobacterales > Enterobacteriaceae > Escherichia > Escherichia sp. MOD1-EC5189. The sequence goes on from NZ_PTRX01000007.1 coordinate 173,234, forward strand.
CCGCACGAAGGTTGGGAACATATTGAAATCGTTCTGCCAGGTGATCCTGAAACGTTGAATGCCCGTGCGCTGGCATTGCTTTCTGATGAAGGACTCAGCCTTCCGGGGATCTCGGTTAAAACCAGTTCGCCAAAAGGTGAGCATGAGCGATTACCGAATCCGACACTGGCGGTCACCGATGGCAAAACGACGATTAAATTTCATCCGTGGTCCATTGAAGAGATCGTTGCCAGCGAGCAGTCGGCGTAATTAAGGAGCAAAAATGGCATTACTGGAAATTTGCTGTTACAGCATGGAATGCGCGCTAACGGCGCAGCAAAACGGCGCAGACAGAGTTGAATTATGCGCAGCCCCAAAAGAGGGGGGCTTAACGCCGTCGTTGGGGGTATTGAAATCCGTGCGCCAGCGGGTGACGATCCCTGTGCATCCAATTATTCGCCCACGCGGTGGTGATTTTTGCTACAGCGACGGTGAGTTTGCCGCCATTCTTGAGGATGTGCGCACAGTCCGCGAATTAGGTTTTCCTGGACTGGTGACGGGCGTTCTCGATGTTGACGGGAATGTCGATATGCCACGAATGGAAAAAATAATGGCTGCTGCCGGTCCGCTGGCAGTGACTTTTCATCGCGCCTTCGATATGTGCGCTAACCCTTTAAATACACTCAATAATCTTGCGGAATTGGGCGTTGCTCGGGTACTGACATCAGGGCAAAAATCAGACGCACTGCAAGGTTTATCAAAAATTATGGAACTTATTGCCCATGGTGATGCTCCAATCATTATGGCCGGAGCAGGAGTCCGTGCAGAAAACCTGCACCACTTCCTCGATGCCGGAGTGCTGGAAGTCCATAGCTCCGCGGGAGCGTGGCAAGCCTCACCAATGCGTTATCGTAATCAAGGATTGTCCATGTCATCAGATGCACACGCGGACGAGTATTCGCGTTATGTCGTAGACGGGGCGGCGGTTGCTGAAATGAAAGGAATCATTGAACGCCGTCAGGCCAAATGATTTTTACCGTTGCATCATGTCGCCCAATATGATGCTTGCTCGTACCAGGCCCCTGCAATTTCAACAGGGGCCTTTTTTTATCCCCGAGAAGTATAAAAAACGAACGATTTCTGTGATCAGTTGAGCGCGTGACAGTGCGCATAGCGTTGTGCTAAAAATTTTTATATATTCATATTAATTATGTAATTTAAATTACTAAAACTGACAAATATATATTCTAAATAACAACTGGGTTATTCCTTAGCAATTAATGATTACATTGTAATAAATCATATTCTTTATCGATTATTTCAGGCAGTGTTGTGCCGAATTATGCAAGCGGTCAATTCGTTGTATATTTAATTATACAATGATTTCGGTGTTCTGGAATTAATTAGAGGAATCTATGCGAGGGAAAAAACGCATTGGGTTATTATTTTTGCTGATAACGGTTGTGGTTGGTGGCGGCGGGTTATTACTGGCGCAAAAAGCCTTACATAAAACGTCGGATACCGCATTTTGCCTTTCCTGCCACTCGATGAGTAAACCTTTTGAGGAATATCAGGGAACTGTCCACTTTTCTAACCAGAAAGGGATACGTGCGGAATGTGCCGATTGCCATATTCCAAAGTCAGGGGTGGATTATTTATTTGCTAAATTAAAAGCTTCTAAAGATATTTATCATGAATTTGTTAGCGGCAAAATAGACAGTGACGATAAGTTCGAAGCGCATCGTCAGGAAATGGCCGAAACAGTATGGAAAGAATTAAAAGCAACTGATTCTGCAACGTGTCGTAGTTGCCATTCTTTTGATGCCATGGATATTGCCTCGCAAAGTGAATCTGCGCAGAAAATGCATAACAAAGCGCAAAAGGACGGCGAAACCTGTATCGATTGTCATAAAGGCATTGCCCATTTTCCACCAGAAATAAAAATGGATGACAACGCGGCGCATGAGCTGGAAAGTCAGGCCGCTACTTCAGTTACCAATGGCGCACATATTTATCCTTTCAAAACTTCTCGCATAGGCGAGCTGGCTACCGTGAATCCTGGTACCGATCTCACCGTCGTTGATGCCAGTGGCAAACAGCCGATCGTTCTGTTGCAGGGTTATCAAATGCAGGGCAGTGAAAACACGCTCTACCTGGCGGCAGGTCAACGGCTGGCGCTAGCCACATTAAGTGAAGAAGGTATCAAGGCGTTAACGGTAAACGGGGAATGGCAGGCTGACGAATACGGCAATCAATGGCGTCAGGCGTCTTTACAGGGTGTGCTTACCGATCCCGCATTAGCGGACCGTAAACCGCTATGGCAATACGCTGAAAAACTTGACGATACCTATTGCGCTGGTTGCCATGCCCCTATTGCCTCCGACCATTACACCGTCAATGCATGGCCATCCATTGCCAAAGGAATGGGTGCGCGAACCAGCATGAGCGAAAACGAACTGGACATTTTGACGCGGTACTTCCAGTACAACGCCAAAGATATTACCGAGAAACAGTGATCCTCGTTGATCAGGGAGGAAGTTATGACATTAACAAGACGTGAATTTATTAAACACAGCGGTATTGCCGCTGGGGCGCTGGTGGTGACATCGGCTGCACCGCTACCCGCATGGGCAGAAGAGAAGGGGGGCAAAATCCTCACCGCGGGCCGTTGGGGAGCGATGCACGTAGAAGTGAAGGACGGGAAGATTGTTTCTTCGACAGGCGCGCTGGCGAAAACCATACCGAACTCCTTACAGTCTACGGCGGCGGATCAGGTACATACAACGGCGCGTATTCAGCATCCGATGGTGAGAAAAAGCTATCTCGATAATCCACTACAACCGGCGAAAGGTCGTGGCGAAGATACTTATGTACAGGTGAGCTGGGAACAAGCATTAAAACTTATTCATGAGCAACACGATCGCATTCGCAAAGCTAACGGACCATCGGCCATTTTTGCCGGATCTTACGGCTGGCGCTCTTCTGGCGTGTTACATAAAGCGCAAACCTTACTGCAACGTTATATGAATCTTGCGGGCGGTTATTCAGGGCATAGCGGCGATTATTCAACCGGGGCGGCACAGGTAATCATGCCGCACGTGGTGGGTTCCGTGGAGGTGTATGAACAGCAGACCTCCTGGCCACTGATTCTGGAAAACAGTCAGGTGGTGGTGTTGTGGGGGATGAACCCGCTGAATACCTTAAAAATTGCCTGGAGCAGTACCGATGAGCAAGGGCTGGAATACTTCCATCAGCTGAAAAAATCTGGCAAACCAGTGATTGCCATTGATCCTATCCGCTCCGAAACCATCGAATTCTTTGGCGACAATGCTACCTGGATCGCGCCAAATATGGGCACCGACGTGGCGCTGATGTTGGGGATTGCACATACCCTGATGACACTAGGCAAACACGATAAAGTGTTCCTTGAAAAATACACCACCGGGTATCCGCAGTTTGAAGAGTATCTGACAGGTAAGAGCGATAATACGCCGAAGAGCGCGGCCTGGGCGGCGGAAATTACTGGCGTAGCGGAAGCGCAGATAGTCAAACTCGCTGAACTGATGGCGGCAAATCGCACAATGCTGATGGCAGGCTGGGGAATTCAGCGCCAGCAATATGGTGAACAGAAACACTGGATGCTGGTGACGCTGGCGGCGATGTTAGGGCAGATTGGTACACCGGGCGGCGGGTTTGGTTTCTCTTATCATTACTCAAACGGTGGCAACCCGACGCGTGTTGGCGGAGTGCTGCCGGAAATGTCTGCGGCGATTGCCGGACAGGCCAGCGAGGCCGCTGATGATGGCGGAATGACGGCGATTCCTGTTGCCCGTATCGTCGATGCGCTGGAAAATCCTGGCGGCAAATATCAGCATAACGGTAAAGAACAAACGTATCCGAATATCAAAATGATCTGGTGGGCGGGTGGCGGTAACTTTACCCATCACCAGGATACTAATCGTCTGATTAAAGCATGGCAGAAACCGGAGATGATCGTCGTTTCTGAATGCTACTGGACCGCAGCTGCTAAACATGCAGATATCGTATTACCGATCACCACATCGTTTGAGCGCAATGACTTGACGATGACCGGTGATTACAGCAACCAGCATATTGTACCGATGAAGCAGGCTGTCGCTCCGCAATTTGAAGCGCGTAACGATTTTGATGTGTTTGCCGATCTTGCTGAATTACTCAAACCTGGCGGAAAAGAGATCTATACCGAAGGTAGAGATGAAATGGCGTGGCTGAAATTTTTCTATGATGCCGCTCAGAAAGGTGCGCGTGCGCAACGCGTGACTATGCCGATGTTTAATGCTTTCTGGCAGCAAAATAAACTGATCGAAATGCGCCGCAGCGAGAAGAACGAACAGTACGTTCGTTATGCTGATTTCCGCGCCGATCCGGTGAAAAATGCGCTGGGTACGCCAAGCGGCAAAATTGAGATTTACTCCAAAACGCTGGAAAAATTTGGCTATAAGGATTGCCCGGCACACCCAACCTGGCTTGCGCCTGATGAGTGGAAAGGTTCCGCCGACGAGAAGCAGTTGCAGCTTCTGACCGCACATCCGGCACACCGTTTACACAGTCAGCTTAACTATGCGGAACTGCGTAAAAAATATGCGGTTGCCGATCGTGAACCGATCACTATTCACACCGAAGATGCTGCTCGCTTTGGTATTGCGAATGGCGATCTGGTGCGTGTCTGGAACAAACGTGGTCAGATTCTGACAGGCGCGGTGGTGACTGACGGGATCAAAAAAGGCGTGGTATGCGTGCATGAAGGAGCATGGCCAGATCTGGAAAATGGCTTGTGTAAAAACGGCAGTGCGAACGTGTTAACGGCGGATATCCCCAGCTCTCAGCTGGCAAATGCCTGTGCCGGTAACTCTGCGCTGGTGTATATCGAAAAATATACGGGCAATGCACCGAAGTTAACGGCGTTTGATCAGCCAGCTGTTCAGGCATAAGACGTGAAAAGCGCCCGGAAACGGGCGCTGAGGTTATGCAAACGTAAAACTGCCTGATGCGCTATGCTTATCAGACCTACATAGTCCCTGCAACATATTGAATTAAAAAGGCTTTGTAGGCCGGATAAGGCGTTCACGCCGCATCCGGCAGTAATACCAGACCTTTACGGCTTGCGCGCAATCAGTACCGCGCGTTTAGGCGCAGGATAGCCTTCCACCGTTTTACCTGGATCATGTGGGTCGAGGAAATCGGACAGAGACTCGGTGACCATCCATTCGGTGCGTCGCTGCTCTTCGGTCGTGGTAACGCTCACATCCGCAATGCGGATATCAACAAAACCACACTTCTTCAGCCAGTTTTTCAACGCCAGGGCTGACGGGATGAAATAAACATTACGCATTTGCGCGTAACGATCGCCTGGCACCAGGACGGTATTTTCATCGCCATCAATAACCAGTGTTTCCAGCACCAGTTCACCTTCATTCACCAGTTGATCTTTTAACTGCCAGAGATGCTCCAGCGGTGAACGACGATGATAAAGTACGCCCATCGAAAAGACGGTATCAAAGGCTTTCAGTGCCGGAAGTTGTTCAATGCCTAACGGCAGCAGATGCGCCCGTTGGTCGTTACCCAGCAGTTTACGCACCGCTTCAAACTGGCAAAGAAACAGTTGCGTAGGGTCGATCCCCACCGCGAGGTGCGCACCTGCGCCAATCATGCGCCACATGTGATAACCGCTGCCGCAGCCGACATCAAGAATGGTGCGCCCGGTTAAATCAGAAAGATGGGGCAGAACACGATCCCATTTCCAGTCAGAACGCCATTCGGTATCGATGTTCACGCCATACAGTGAAAACGGCCCTTTGCGCCACGGCATGAGGTTGCGCATCAGTGTTTCAATGCGCTTAATCTGCCCGGCGCTCAGTGGCTCTTCGCTTTCTGCCGTCACGCTATGTAGTAAATCAAGACGATACGGTTTAATTTCAGGCAGAAATTCCACCGCATTGGACCACTGTTTAAACAGACCGTGCTGCTGTTCGCGCTGCCAGCTGGCAATCTGCGCGGGCAGCGTTTCCAGCCAGTGTGAAAGATGATTTTTGGCAATCAGAGAATAAAAGTTACCAAAGTCGATCATGCAGCGTCCTCTGCTTTTAATGCCACCAGTGAACCAAAGTTAAAGCACTGGAACCACAGCTCGCTATGTTCAAAACCGGCTTGATGCAGGCGAGCTTTATGGGTTTCCACAGAATCGGTTAGCATCACATTTTCCAGCATGCTGCGCTTCTGGCTGATCTCCAGTTCGCTGTAACCGTTGGCACGTTTAAAGTCGTGGTGCATGTTGAACAGCAATTCACCAACTTTGGCATCTTCGAAACTGAATTTTTCCGAAAGCACCAGCGCACCGCCCGGGTTCAGCCCTTGATAAATTTTATCCAGTAACGCCTGACGCTCGGAAGGTTCCAGGAATTGCAGGGTAAAATTCAGCACAACCATCGATGCGTTTTCAATGGTGATATCGCGAATATCACCTTCAATAACGTCTACTGGCGTAGGGGCTTTATAAGCGTCAATATGACGACGGCAGCGTTCAATCATCGCCGGAGAGTTGTCGATGGCGATAATTTTGCAATTATCATGATGAATATTGCGACGCACTGAGAGCGTCGCCGCGCCCAGAGAACAACCCAGATCGTAAACCTGCGTACCAGGTTGAACGAAGCGTTCGGCTAACATACCAATCATGGAAATAATATTGGAGTAGCCGGGAACGGAACGCTGGATCATATCCGGGAAGACTTCGGCTACCCGTTCATCAAAGGTCCAGTCGCCCAGTCTGGCGATAGGGGCAGAAAATAGCGTGTCGCGGTGAGACATAACGTAAAAATCCGGGAAAAAGAAAGTGGCGTATTGTGCGCTAACGCAGGGAGAAAACCAACTCCCAGGGCATATACCAAAGATTCGCCAGCACCATCAGCAACAGCGCACACCAGGTGGCGCTCATGCCAGAACGTCGCCAGCGGAACAGACGGTGATGAAAACCGTAATAATGCATCAGACGACCAGCAAGCAAAACGATGCCGCAAATATGCACCATCCAGGTTTCTGCGCCATTCATTTCCATAAACAGCATCAACACAATCGCGATGGGAATATACTCCACCGCGTTACCATGAATGCGAATAGCGCTTTGCAGTTCGCTAAAACCGCCGTCACCATAGGCAACGCGGTACTGCATACGCAGGCGAACGACATCAAAAGAGAACTTCATTAATAACAACGCACTTAAAACGGCATACAGCGCGCTTACCATACAAACTCCCTTTAAAATGGCCGATGGCACCTGTCTATGATAGGTGGCAAATTCAGAAAAGAGAAGATTGCTGTGGAATAGCCGGAACTGCTCCGATCTCTGGAAGTGTTTTACGTAAGCCTTCCCACAGGGTATGTACCAGTTCCGGTGCCTGGGCAATATCTGGCGTATGTAAAAAAAGATAAGGCGTAGTGGTCTGATGCCACTGCGCTAATTTTTGTAACCAAACCTGAAACAACTCTCGGTTTTGCGTCATATCATCACTACCGATAAAACGGATCAGCGGATTTGTCGCCGTCAGCACAGCATGTACGGGAACTTTAGGTTTTTTCCGTTGAGCGTCGCGAATAGCTTCACTGTGTGGGCGTGCTGCATGAACCGGGCGGCTGTCTAAAATCACCCGATTAACGCCGCGCTGATGTAAACCGCGATTAATTGTTTGTTCCTCTTCCCCTTTGGCGAAAAACTGTGGATGGCGGACTTCCACACCATAATTAAACTCGCCGGGAAGAGAGTCGAGAAAATGCCAAAGCGCAGGCAGATCCCGTGGGCCAAATGTGGCAGGCAGTTGCAGCCAGTATTGCCCAATGCGCGGCGCTAACGGTGACAAGCGAGTCAAAAATTCAGTTACTAAATCATCGCAATGCCGTAATGCTGCCTGATGCGAAATGGTCGCCGGAAACTTAAAACAGAAGCGAAAATTATCTGTGGTCTGCTCACGCCAGCGCAGGACAACCTCGGATTTCGGCAGGGCGTAAAGCGTGGTGTTGCCCTCCACACAGTTAAAGTGGCGGGCATACTCTTCAAGGCTGGTGATCCCCAACCGCACCCATTTAGGATGCGACCATTGCGGCAGACCGATGTAAATCATAATGCGTTGAGGATCTCTTCCACACTGCGCACACGGGCGATGCGTGGGTAGATATGGTTGATGCTGTTATTGTGCTGCTCGGCGCTGGCGGCGCTGCAGGCGTCTTCGGCAATCACCAGATTAAAACCGAGTTCCCAGGCATTGCGGGCGGTGGATTCAACACCGATATTGGTCGAGATCCCACATAACACTATTGTATCGATACCCCGGCGGCGTAACTGCAACTCCAGATCCGTACCGTAAAACGCACCCCATTGACGTTTGATGATTTCGATATCGCTGTCGGTTGCACCTAATGCAGCAGGATGTTGCCACCAGTTTTCGGGTAACACTTTAGCGGGGGAGGGGGCATCAACCGGCTGTTTTAATGCTTCGGCGTAATCGGTAGACCAACCAACGCGCACCAGAAACACGGGCTGACCGTTCGCGCGAAATTTCGCCGCCAGCTTCCCTGCTCGATTAACCACCTCATCGGCAGTATGAGGACCACCGGCAAAAGGTAAGATGCCTTCTTGTAAGTCAATTACCACCAGCGCAGTGGTTTTAGCATTCAGTTCAAGCATGTTGTCTCCTGATAAAACAAAATCGTGCCTTTCACCTTAATGCGATTAGCCGATGGCGGAACGACAAATTTTGTTAATTTTTATGAGTTCGGGCAACACCTTTATAGCAAACTGGCGTAGAGTCTGATTTCAGGCCCGATATAAAGTGGTAACGAGGCGTTCCAGCGCGGGCCAGGCTCTTACGGTGCGGCAGAATTTCCAGTATAATAGCCGCCTTTTTTCATTCAGTTGTGACATACAGCTAACGCTGCGACTTGGTCACCTGCGCAGCAGGGGGCATCCGCCGGCAGCTAAGTTAAGGGATATCTCATGCGTACAGAATATTGTGGACAGCTCCGTTTGTCCCACGTGGGGCAGCAGGTGACTCTGTGTGGTTGGGTCAACCGTCGTCGTGATCTTGGTAGCCTGATCTTCATCGATATGCGCGACCGCGAAGGTATCGTGCAGGTATTTTTCGATCCGGATCGTGCGGACGCGTTAAAGCTGGCCTCTGAACTGCGTAATGAGTTCTGCATTCAGGTCACGGGCACCGTACGTGCGCGTGACGAAAAAAATATCAACCGCGATATGGCGACCGGCGAAATCGAAGTGCTGGCCTCCTCGCTGACCATCATCAACCGCGCAGACGTTCTGCCGCTTGACTCTAACCACGTCAACACCGAAGAAGCGCGACTGAAATACCGCTACCTCGACCTGCGTCGTCCGGAAATGGCTCAGCGCCTGAAAACCCGCGCTAAAATCACCAGCCTGGTGCGCCGTTTTATGGATGACCACGGCTTCCTCGACATCGAAACTCCGATGCTGACCAAAGCCACGCCGGAAGGCGCGCGTGACTACCTGGTGCCTTCTCGTGTGCACAAAGGGAAATTCTACGCACTGCCGCAGTCTCCGCAGCTGTTCAAACAGCTGCTGATGATGTCTGGTTTTGACCGCTACTATCAGATTGTAAAATGCTTCCGTGACGAAGACCTGCGTGCTGATCGTCAGCCTGAATTCACCCAGATCGATGTGGAAACCTCTTTCATGACCGCGCCGCAAGTGCGTGAAGTGATGGAAGCGCTGGTACGCCATTTGTGGCTGGAAGTGAAGGGCGTGGATCTCGGTGATTTCCCTGTAATGACCTTTGCGGAAGCAGAACGCCGTTATGGTTCTGATAAACCGGATCTGCGTAACCCGATGGAACTGACTGACGTTGCTGATCTGCTGAAATCCGTTGAGTTCGCGGTATTCGCAGGTCCGGCGAACGATCCGAAAGGCCGCGTTGCTGCTCTGCGTGTTCCGGGTGGCGCATCGCTGACCCGTAAGCAGATCGACGAATACGGTAACTTCGTTAAAATCTACGGCGCGAAAGGTCTGGCGTACATCAAAGTTAACGAACGAGCGAAAGGTCTGGAAGGTATCAACAGCCCTGTAGCGAAGTTCCTCAACGCTGAAATCATCGAAGCCATCCTGGATCGTACTGCCGCGCAAGATGGCGATATGATTTTCTTCGGTGCTGATAACAAGAAAATTGTTGCCGACGCGATGGGCGCATTGCGTCTGAAAGTGGGTAAAGACCTTGGTCTGACCGACGAAAGCAAATGGGCACCGCTATGGGTTATCGACTTCCCGATGTTTGAAGACGACGGTGAAGGCGGCCTGACGGCAATGCACCATCCGTTCACCTCACCGAAAGATATGACGGCGGCAGAGTTGAAAGCTGCACCGGAAAATGCGGTGGCGAACGCTTACGATATGGTCATCAATGGTTACGAAGTGGGCGGTGGTTCTGTGCGTATCCATAATGGGGATATGCAGCAGACGGTGTTTGGTATTCTGGGGATCAACGAAGAGGAACAGCGCGAGAAATTCGGCTTCCTGCTCGACGCCCTGAAATACGGTACTCCGCCGCACGCAGGTCTGGCATTCGGTCTTGACCGTCTGACCATGCTGCTGACCGGTACCGACAACATCCGTGACGTTATCGCCTTCCCGAAAACCACGGCGGCAGCGTGTCTGATGACTGAAGCGCCAAGCTTTGCTAACCCGACTGCCCTGTCCGAGCTGAGCATTCAGGTTGTGAAGAAGGCAGAGAATAATTGATATGACTTATAAGCGTCCCGTTTCTATTCTGGTGGTTATTTATGCGCAAGATACGAAACGGGTGCTGATGTTACAGCGGCGTGATGATCCCGATTTCTGGCAGTCGGTAACCGGCAGCGTGGAAGAGGGGGAAACCGCGCCGCAAGCCGCCATGCGCGAAGTAAAGGAAGAGGTCACCATTGATGTTGTCGCTGAACAACTGACCTTAATTGACTGTCAGCGCACGGTGGAGTTTGAAATTTTTTCACATTTACGTCATCGCTATGCGCCGGGCGTAACGCGTAATACGGAATCTTGGTTCTGTCTTGCACTTCCGCACGAGCGTCAGATCGTTTTCACTGAACATCTGGCCTACAAGTGGCTTGATGCGCATGCTGCGGCGGCGCTCACTAAGTCCTGGAGCAACCGGCAGGCGATTGAACAGTTTGTAATTAACGCTGCCTGAACAGGCAGGGCTACCTGGAGATATTTTTATGGCAGGTCATAGTAAATGGGCCAACACCAGACATCGTAAAGCTGCGCAGGATGCTAAGCGCGGTAAAATCTTCACTAAAATCATTCGTGAACTGGTAACCGCCGCGAAGCTGGGCGGTGGAGATCCGGATGCTAACCCGCGTCTGCGAGCAGCCATTGACAAAGCACTGTCTAACAACATGACCCGTGACACCCTGAACCGCGCAATTGCACGTGGTGTGGGCGGTGATGATGATGCAAACATGGAAACCATCATCTACGAAGGTTACGGTCCTGGCGGCACGGCAATCATGATTGAATGTCTGTCTGATAACCGCAACCGTACGGTTGCTGAAGTGCGTCACGCATTCAGCAAATGTGGCGGTAACCTCGGTACTGATGGTTCCGTAGCCTATCTGTTCAGCAAAAAAGGCGTGATCTCCTTCGAGAAAGGCGATGAAGACACCATCATGGAAGCAGCTCTGGAAGCTGGTGCTGAAGATGTTGTGACCTATGATGATGGCGCGATTGACGTCTACACTGCATGGGAGGAAATGGGCAAAGTACGCGACGCTCTGGAAGCGGCAGGTCTGAAAGCAGACAGCGCGGAAGTTTCCATGATCCCTTCCACCAAAGCTGATATGGATGCAGAAACCGCACCGAAACTGATGCGTCTGATCGATATGCTGGAAGATTGCGACGACGTGCAGGAAGTCTACCATAACGGTGAAATCTCTGATGAGGTTGCAGCGACTCTCTGATGAGGCCTGCTAAACAGCAAAACGGAGACGCGTGATGGCTATTATTCTCGGCATTGACCCGGGTTCGCGCGTGACCGGCTATGGCGTCATCCGCCAGGTGGGCAGGCAGCTGTCCTACCTGGGTAGCGGATGTATACGCACCAAAGTGGATGATTTACCGTCTCGCCTTAAGCTCATCTATGCGGGCGTGACGGAAATCATCACCCAGTTCCAGCCTGATTATTTCGCCATTGAACAAGTCTTTATGGCTAAAAATGCCGACTCGGCCCTGAAGCTGGGGCAGGCGCGTGGCGTGGCGATTGTGGCGGCGGTGAATCAGGAATTACCGGTATTTGAATACGCGGCACGTCAGGTAAAACAAACGGTGGTAGGTATTGGTAGTGCCGAAAAAAGCCAGGTGCAGCATATGGTCCGCACTTTGCTGAAACTGCCCGCTAACCCGCAGGCGGACGCCGCCGATGCGCTGGCAATTGCCATCACCCACTGCCACGTTAGTCAGAATGCGATGCAAATGAGCGAATCGCGGCTGAACCTGGCGAGAGGGCGACTGCGTTAAGTTATACCGCCTCGGTCAGTTCAGGCTGAGGCGTTTCTACTCCCTCCGCATGAATCAACACCAAACCCGGATGATGCCACAAACTGGCTGGCGTGACGGTTTTACGCTCCCACGGAATCGAACCTAAAAACCAGAATTTCCAGAAAGTGAGTTTTGCATTCGGATTGCTATTTAACAGCTCTCCAAACGTCTCAATTTCACCCACCGGGATACATAGCGCCTCTTTATAAATATCAAAAACGAATTTTGAACAGAACTGGCGGGAAGATTCGTATTTAAAACCGGTGTGGTAGAACTTATGCAACCGGGCAGGGACCTTTTCGACAAGAGCAAGTTTCTGCTCTTCGGTTAAACCTCCTGCCAGGCGGCGAACACCGTAGCGTTGATCGGTCGACCGTTCAATAAATCGTGACAAAGTTGTGATTGTGGAGAGCGGAACTCGACTCTCCGCAACCAGGTAATCATCACCGTCATGTCCGATGATTATCCCCACATGGTTGCTCCAGCATTTCGAGGCTGCAGAGATTTGCCCAAACAGGCGAGCACCGATGCAGGTAAAAACAATATCACCGGTTTCATATTTAGCTGGGTAATTTATTTTCACTATATCAATCCATTATTTATATATAAAACAGCATCTATCTTTCGTGATGGTAAAGCATTAGCATTGTATTGTAATCATGACAAGGAATGTTTTATGCGGTTATTTGTTAATGTGATAATTATAGTTTCGATCAGTCAATGCGTGAATGTATTTGCTCAAGATAATGTCATTCGCTATCCCTGGCGATATGGACGTATTTCTTTAAATGAGAATAATGAGTTTGTGCCTCAAATTATTCATATGCGTGATGATATCTACGGCGTGGGTGAAGCTGGTGCAAGCCTTAACGATGCGAGAATGGCGCAAAGTGGTGTCACCGTGAGGCTTAGCGTTATACAGCAGGGGCAGGTGGTGAATGCTTTACTGGATTTCTACAATAGCAATAATCAACCTGCTTATATCTTTGAAGGTGGTTTGATGCCTTGCAATAAAGCCTTTGACATCACAACAAGCAACATTGTCCTTGATGGGATGTGTGGAATTTATGATGGGGTCGATGGCTGGCAAGTTATTCCTGCGGGTGATCATTATAAAGAATCATTTTCACTCACTCAGGCTTTTGAATTTCTGCCGGGAAAACATCATTATAAAATTAATGCCGGAAGTTTTATCATCAGAGTGGGGGATGATATTTTTGCAAGAGAGGACGCCGAAAGCATTCTTTTTAATTTGATTAACTGGCGATATGGCTATGTGCTAAAAAGTTATGAAAGGGTGTCGAAGGGGGATTTGATGGCAGGATATTATGCTCTGTATGAATACTCAGGCGCTGACATAATTGATGAGTATGATATTTACTCAAACCAGGTCTCGATTGATCTTAATGGTGACGAGTTAGCGCATACGGAGTCATATCAGTGGCGTATTGATAGTGGAATGATCCCGCAAAAATTCAGCGTTCAGGGACTCGCTGAATGATTAGTCCTCTACCTGCTTGCCAGATACAGAGGCGCGGATGAATTTATCAAGCGTATTCAATCAGCTTTTAATCTCATTTGCTCTTGCCGGGACGTTGATATTAAGCAGCTATCTCATGAAAGCTCACTACCCACGTTTCAGGAAGCCAATTGCGCTCTTTTACTTCTTTTTAGCGATTTATACCAGTTATGCTGCCGTTCAGGAGTATGAGTACCACCGCAATAGCTTGACTACGCTCGCAAAAGTTTCTTCGATTCGTTATACCAGTAATTTTAAGCGTAGCGCCTCGCACTCCTGCAATTTACTGCGGGGAGGAAGGATTGATTGCTCGGGGCTGTATGCCTATGACCTGACCTGGCAGATTGACGGTAAGACCTGGAATTTGCATGTTGAGGACAAGCGTATAAAACCAGGAATCACCATGTGCGTGAAGGTTGTAAAAGATCGCCCCGCCATCGGGAAACCCTGTGAAAACGTGTTTTTCAATATCAGCCCTTTGCCGATTCTGATAGCTATATGGGCAATAAGCGCATTTATATTTGCGGTCTTACTCCTTCACCAACTAAAAAAATGCCGCGAATGGAAGCACGCCAGCAAGGAACGTGGAAAAATTGGCCATTAGAAGTCAAAGAAAGAGTGCGATGTAAGGTGATTCATAGAAAATTTCAGATACCGTGAGCCAAAGGATTATCAGTTCTGAAATGATTTAATATCATCCCTCGCTGGATATCTATCCAGCATTTTTTTATCATACAGCATTATCTTTGATTCATTACGCAGGAGCGTCATGTGATAGGCAGACTCAGAGGCATCATCATTGAAAAACAACCCCCGCTGGTATTAATTGAAGTGGGCGGCGTAGGCTATGAAGTGCATATGCCGATGACCTGTTTTTATGAACTCCCTGAAGCGGGTCAGGAAGCGATCGTTTTCACCCACTTTGTGGTGCGTGAAGACGCGCAACTGCTGTACGGTTTTAACAATAAACAAGAGCGCACGTTGTTCAAAGAGTTGATCAAAACCAACGGCGTTGGGCCTAAACTGGCATTGGCAATCCTCTCCGGAATGTCAGCGCAGCAGTTCGTTAATGCCGTTGAGCGTGAAGAAGTCGGGGCTCTGGTGAAACTGCCGGGTATTGGCAAAAAAACCGCCGAACGCTTGATTGTCGAAATGAAAGACCGATTTAAAGGTTTACATGGCGATCTCTTTACGCCAGCTGCCGACCTGGTACTCACGTCACCTGCCAGCCCGGCGACCGACGATGCTGAACAGGAAGCGGTTGCCGCGCTGGTGGCGCTGGGCTATAAACCACAAGAAGCAAGCCGGATGGTGAGCAAAATCGCTCGCCCTGACGCCAGCAGTGAAACATTAATTCGCGAAGCCCTACGCGCCGCGTTATGAGGTAAAGGATGATTGAAGCAGACCGTCTGATTTCTGCCGGTACCACTTTGCCGGAAGATGTGGCAGATCGCGCCATTCGCCCCAAATTACTGGAAGAGTATGTTGGTCAGCCGCAGGTTCGTTCACAGATGGAGATTTTCATCAAAGCAGCGAAACTGCGCGGCGATGCCCTCGATCATCTGTTGATTTTTGGTCCTCCGGGTTTAGGTAAAACTACGCTTGCCAACATTGTCGCCAATGAAATGGGCGTGAATTTACGCACGACTTCCGGTCCAGTGCTGGAAAAGGCGGGCGATCTGGCAGCGATGCTCACTAACCTTGAACCGCATGACGTGCTGTTTATTGATGAGATCCACCGTCTTTCACCAGTGGTGGAAGAGGTGTTGTATCCGGCAATGGAAGACTACCAACTGGATATTATGATTGGTGAAGGTCCGGCGGCACGCTCCATTAAAATTGACTTGCCGCCGTTTACTCTGATTGGTGCAACCACGCGCGCAGGTTCGCTGACATCACCGCTGCGTGATCGTTTTGGTATTGTGCAACGTCTGGAGTTTTATCAGGTGCCGGATCTGCAATATATCGTCAGTCGTAGTGCCCGTTTTATGGGGCTTGAGATGAGTGACGATGGCGCGTTGGAAGTTGCTCGCCGGGCGCGTGGTACGCCACGTATTGCCAACCGTCTGCTGCGTCGTGTTCGCGATTTTGCCGAAGTGAAGCACGATGGCACCATCTCGGCGGATATCGCCGCCCAGGCACTGGATATGCTGAATGTTGATGCTGAAGGTTTCGATTATATGGACCGCAAATTGTTGCTGGCGGTAATCGATAAGTTCTTTGGTGGGCCGGTAGGTCTGGATAACCTGGCGGCAGCCATTGGCGAAGAACGTGAAACCATTGAGGATGTACTGGAACCTTATTTGATTCAGCAAGGCTTTTTGCAGCGTACACCGCGCGGGCGTATGGCGACAGTGCGGGCGTGGAACCACTTCGGCATCACGCCACCAGAAATGCCTTAAGTTGAATAAGGCATTCAAGCCGCTTCCGACATTGGCGATAAGCCTGATGCGACGCTGTTCGCGTCTTATCAGGCCTACCAAAAGTAGCGAACCGTAGGTCGGATAAGGCGCTCGCGCCGCATCCGACAAATGTGTTCAGCGACAGATTAGCTGGCCTGCTTTTTCATCATACTGATAATAAATAACAGTGCCGCACATAGCACTACCGACGGACCCGCCGGCGTATCGTAAAATGCGGAAAAGGTTAAACCGCCAGTTACTGCCACCATTCCCACCAAAACAGCGACACCGGCCATCTGTTCCGGCGTGCGGGCAAAGCGACGCGCTGTAGCTGCAGGAATAATCAGCAGCGAAGTAATAATCAACGCGCCGACAAATTTCATCGCTACACCAATCGTCAATGCTGTCACCAGCATCAACAACAATTTCACGCGCTGTAATTTCACACCATCAACAAACGCCAGATCCGGGCTAATCGTCATTGACAGCAAATTGCGCCATTGCCAGAACAGAATCGCCACTACGATGACCACGCCAATCGCAATAGAGATGAGATCTTCTGGCGTCACTGCCAGCAAATCACCGAACAGGTAAGCCATCAAATCAACACGAATGTTAGACATCAGACTAACGACCACCAGGCCCAGCGACAGGGCACTGTGCGCCATAATCCCTAATAACGTGTCGATCGCCAGCTGTGGGCGCTTCTCCAGCCATACCAGACCGCCCGCCAGCAGCAGCGTAACGGCAATTACCGCATAGAATGGATTCACGTCCAGCAATAAACCAAACGCGACGCCAAGTAATGAGGCATGAGCCAGTGTATCACCGAAATAAGACATACGACGCCAGACCACAAACGAACCCAGCGGACCCGCGGCACAGGCGAGCATGATCCCGGCTAACCAACCAGGAAATAATAATTCAATCATGAGCGATCATTTCCCCGACGCAAAACAATTCGTCCCTGTAAATCATGACGATGATTATGATGATGGCGATAGATACCCAGTTGTTCAGCACCACGAGGACCAAACATAGAAATAAACTCCGGATGCAGGGAAACAACTTCCGGTGTGCCGGAACAACAAATGTGGTGATTCAGGCAAAGCACTTCATCGGTTTTTGCCATTACCAGATGCAGATCGTGAGAGACCATTAAAACGCCACAATCCAGTTCGCGACGCAACTGGTCAATAAGGTCATATAACGCCACCTGACCATTCACATCCACGCCCTGAGTGGGTTCATCCAGCACTAATAATTGCGGTCGATTTAACAATGCTCGCGCTAACAATACACGCTGTGTTTCGCCACCCGAGAGCTTTTGCATCGGTGCGTTAATCAGATGCCCGGCCTGGACACGTTTCAGTGCAGGCAAAATATCTTCTTTATGTGTGCCAGGGCGTAAGCGTAAAAATCGATTTACGGTCAGTGGCAATGTGGTGTCGAGATACAGCTTCTGCGGTACGTAGCCGATGCGCAGTTTTCCGTTGCGCTTGATAACCCCTTCATCGGGTGTTACCAGTCCGAGCACTACCCGTACCAGTGTCGACTTACCTGCGCCATTTGGCCCAAGTAAAGTCAAAATTTTTCCAGGTTTAAGTTCCAGCGACACATCAGAGAGGACGCGGCGTTGGCCAAAAGAAACCGAGACATTTTCCAGGGAAACCAGACTTGTCATGTTAATTTTAGTCTTGCAGTAGTCATGAAATGTTATAATATCACACTTCTCATATTCATTACGATGATTGGTCGCATTATGTTACATAAAAAAACGCTTCTTTTCGCAGCATTATCCGCCGCTCTTTGGGGTGGTGCAACACAGGCCGCAGATGCTGCCGTTGTCGCTTCGCTTAAACCCATTGGGTTCATCGCATCTGCCATTGCTGATGGGGTAACAGAAACGGAGGTTTTACTTCCTGACGGCGCTTCAGAACATGATTATTCACTGCGTCCATCAGATGTAAAACGCTTACAGAACGCGGACTTAGTTGTTTGGGTTGGCCCGGAGATGGAAGCGTTCATGCAAAAACCGGTAAGTAAATTACCTGAAGCCAAACAGGTAACGATTGCGCAGCTAGAGAATGTGAAACCGCTGCTGATGAAAAGTATTCACGGCGATGATGATGATCACGACCACGCGGAAAAAAGTGACGAAGATCACCATCACGGCGATTTCAACATGCATCTTTGGCTTTCCCCAGAGATAGCGCGGGCTACAGCGGTTGCAATCCATGGAAAATTAGTGGAACTTATGCCGCAAAGTCGAGCCAAACTTGACGCCAACCTGAAGGATTTTGAGGCACAATTAGCCTCAACCGAAAAGCAGGTTGGTAACGAGCTCGCGCCGCTCAAGGGGAAAGGTTATTTCGTTTTTCACGATGCTTACGGCTATTTCGAAAAACAGTTCGGACTGACACCGCTTGGTCATTTTACCGTTAACCCTGAGATTCAACCTGGCGCGCAGCGTTTACATGAAATAAGAACACAGTTGGTTGAGCAAAAAGCAACCTGCGTTTTTGCTGAGCCACAGTTCAGGCCAGCGGTCGTTGAGAGCGTCGCACGAGGGACATCCGTTCGTATGGGAACGTTGGATCCCCTGGGGACGAATATCAAACTGGGTAAAACAAGCTATTCAGAATTCCTGAATCAATTAGCCAACCAGTATGCGAGCTGCCTGAAAGGAGATTAATGAGGAAGTGATTACGTGCAACAGATAGCCCGCTCTGTCGCCCTGGCGTTTAATAATTTACCGCGACCACACCGCGTTATGTTGGGGTCGCTCACCGTTCTTACTCTGGCCGTCGCTGTCTGGCGGCCCTATGTTTATCACCGCGATGCCACGCCAATTGTCAAAACCATTGAGCTGGAACAGAACGAAATTCGTTCGCTCTTACCTGAAGCCAGTGAGCCGATTGATCAAGCTGCACAAGAAGATGAAGCCATTCCCCAGGATGAACTGGATGACAAAATCGCCGGTGAAGCGGGCGTGCATGAATATGTTGTTTCCACTGGCGATACGCTAAGCAGCATTCTCAATCAGTATGGTATTGATATGGGTGATATCACCCAACTGGCTGCTGCCGACAAAGAATTGCGTAACCTGAAAATCGGTCAACAACTTTCCTGGACATTAACCGCGGACGGCGAATTGCAGCGCCTTACCTGGGAAGTATCTCGTCGGGAAACCCGAACCTATGACCGCACTGCCGCTAACGGTTTTAAAATGACCAGCGAAATGCAGCAAGGGGAATGGGTTAACAATCTGCTGAAAGGTACCGTCGGAGGAAGTTTTGTTGCCAGCGCCAGAAACGCCGGTTTAACCAGCGCCGAAGTGAGCGCTGTGATTAAAGCTATGCAGTGGCAAATGGACTTCCGCAAACTGAAAAAAGGCGATGAATTTGCGGTGTTAATGTCACGAGAAATGCTTGATGGCAAACGTGAGCAAAGTCAGCTGCTGGGCGTACGTTTGCGTTCTGAAGGTAAAGATTATTACGCAATCCGCGCTGAAGATGGCAAATTCTACGACCGTAACGGCACTGGTCTGGCGAAAGGATTCTTGCGATTCCCGACGGCGAAACAATTCCGTATCTCTTCTAACTTTAACCCGCGTCGTACTAACCCGGTGACTGGTCGCGTTGCACCGCACAGAGGTGTTGATTTCGCCATGCCACAGGGTACGCCAGTGCTTTCAGTGGGTGACGGTGAAGTGGTGGTTGCCAAACGCAGTGGCGCAGCAGGTTATTATGTGGCTATTCGTCATGGTCGTAGCTACACCACGCGTTATATGCACTTGCGTAAGATTCTGGTGAAACCAGGACAGAAAGTGAAACGTGGCGACCGTATCGCGCTTTCCGGTAATACTGGGCGTTCAACCGGGCCGCATTTGCACTATGAAGTCTGGATCAACCAGCAGGCCGTAAACCCGTTGACGGCAAAACTGCCGCGTACCGAAGGACTGACTGGATCCGATCGTCGCGAATTCCTGGCGCAGGCCAAAGAGATTGTGCCGCAGCTACGGTTTGATTAATTAACATCCATTCGCAGCCGGTACGCAGTCAGTACCGGCTTTTTTATTTGGTGCGGGGCAAGTTGCGCCGCTACACTATCACCAGATTGATTTTTGCCTTATCCGAAACTGGAAAAGCATGGAAACGAAAAAAAATAATAGCGAATACATTCCTGAGTTTGATAAATCCTTTCGCCATCCTCGCTACTGGGGAGCATGGCTGGGCGTAGCAGCGATGGCGGGTATCGCTTTAACACCGCCAAAGTTCCGCGATCCCATTCTGGCACGGCTGGGACGTTTTGCCGGACGACTGGGAAAAAGCTCACGCCGTCGTGCGTTAATCAATCTGTCGCTCTGCTTTCCAGAACGTAGTGAAGCTGAACGCGAAGCGATTGTTGATGAGATGTTTGCCACTGCGCCGCAAGCGATGGCAATGATGGCTGAGTTGGCAATACGCGGGCCGGAGAAAATTCAGCCGCGCGTTGACTGGCAAGGGCTGGAGATCATCGAAGAGATGCGGCGTAATAACGAGAAAGTGATTTTTCTGGTGCCGCACGGTTGGGCCGTCGATATCCCGGCCATGCTGATGGCCTCGCAAGGGCAGAAAATGGCAGCGATGTTCCATAATCAGGGCAACCCGGTTTTTGATTATGTCTGGAACACGGTGCGTCGTCGCTTTGGCGGTCGTCTGCATGCGAGAAATGATGGTATTAAACCATTCATCCAGTCGATACGTCAGGGCTACTGGGGATATTATTTACCCGATCAGGATCATGGTCCAGAGCACAGCGAATTTGTTGATTTCTTTGCCACCTATAAAGCGACGTTGCCCGCGATTGGTCGTTTGATGAAAGTGTGTCGTGCGCGCGTTGTACCGCTGTTTCCAATTTATGATGGCAAGACGCATCGTCTGACGATTCAGGTGCGCCCACCGATGGATGATCTGTTAGAGGCGGATGACCATACGATTGCGCGGCGGATGAATGAAG
Organism: Escherichia sp. MOD1-EC5189; assembly: GCF_002966045.1. Taxonomy (NCBI): domain Bacteria; kingdom Pseudomonadati; phylum Pseudomonadota; class Gammaproteobacteria; order Enterobacterales; family Enterobacteriaceae; genus Escherichia; species Escherichia sp. MOD1-EC5189. The sequence continues at coordinate 194,724 of NZ_PTRX01000007.1, forward strand.
AAGTCGAGATTTTTGTTGGTCCGCGACCAGAACAATACACCTGGATATTAAAATTGCTGAAAACTCGCAAACCGGGCGAAATCCAACCGTATAAGCGCAAAGATCTTTATCCCATCAAATAAAAAAAGCCTCTCGCGAGGAGAGGCTTCCGCCGTGTGATAAGTTCAAGTTTGCTTCAGAAGATTCGAAATCTGTTGAACTATCATTGAACTGTAGGCCGGATGAGGCGTTTTCGCCGCATCCGGCAACGTACTTACTCTACCGTTAAAATACGCGTGGTATTAGTAGAACCCACGGTACTCATCACGTCGCCCTGGGTGACAATCACCAGGTCACCAGACATCAAGTAACCTTTATCGCGCAGCAGATTAACCGCTTCGCTGGCAGCTGCGACGCCGTCATTGGCGCTATCAAAGTGCACCGGCGTAACGCCACGATAGAGAGCAGTCAGATTCAGCGTACGTTCATGGCGCGACATAGCGAAAATCGGCAGACCGGAGCTGATACGGGAGGTCATCAGAGCGGTACGACCCGATTCGGTCATAGTGATGATCGCCGTAACGCCTTTCAGGTGGTTAGCCGCGTACATTGCTGACATGGCGATAGCTTCTTCCACATTGTCGAACTGAACGTCCAGACGGTGTTTAGAAACGTTGATGCTCGGGATTTTTTCCGCACCCAGGCAAACACGCGCCATGGCTGCAACGGTTTCTGAAGGATACTGACCAGCAGCAGTTTCTGCAGACAGCATCACAGCGTCAGTACCATCCAGAACGGCGTTTGCTACGTCCATGACTTCTGCACGCGTCGGCATCGGGTTAGTAATCATTGACTCCATCATCTGGGTCGCAGTGATTACCGCGCGGTTTAGTTGACGTGCACGACGGATCAACGCTTTCTGAATGCCGACCAGTTCCGGATCGCCAATTTCCACACCGAGGTCGCCGCGAGCAACCATTACCACGTCAGAGGCGAGGATGATGTCATCCATTGCATCCTGGCTGCAAACGGCTTCCGCACGTTCAACCTTGGCAACAATTTTCGCATCACAACCTGCGTCGCGAGCCAGGCGGCGTGCATAGTTCAGATCTTCGCCGCAGCGCGGGAAGGAAACAGCCAGGTAATCTACGCCAATCAACGCCGCAGTCTTAATGTCTGCTTTGTCTTTTTCGGTCAGCGCTTCAGCCGACAAACCACCGCCGAGTTTGTTGATACCTTTATTGTTGGAGAGCGGACCGCCGACGGTCACTTCGGTGAATACTTTCATGCCTTGAACTTCCAGTACTTTTAACTGGACGCGACCATCGTCCAGCAGCAGGATGTCACCCGGCACGACGTCAGCAGGCAGGCCTTTGTAGTCGATACCGACTTTTTCTTTATCGCCTTCACCTTTACCCAGGTTGGCGTCGAGCAGGAATTTATCCCCAATATTGAGGAAAACTTTGCCTTCTTTAAAGGTGGATACACGGATTTTGGGCCCCTGGAGGTCACCCAGAATAGCCACATGACGCCCCAGTTTTGCGGCAATCTCACGAACTTTATCCGCGCGCATTTTGTGATCTTCAGGAGAGCCGTGAGAAAAGTTCATCCGTACAACGTTTGCACCCGCAGCGATAACTTTCTCAAGGTTATTATCGCGATCTGTTGCTGGGCCTAACGTGGTAACGATTTTTGTTCTGCGAAGCCTTCTGGACATGTAATACTCCGTTGACTGAAACAACCAGGTGTTGCTTGAACATGAAATCCGAATGAAATAACGCCGTTATGGCGATAAAGTAATCTCATTCGGATGTCGTATAAGATTAGAACAGTGACAGTCGTTTTTAGCGATCGTCACTTAAATTAAGTAACTGCTTATCAAAACGCGATTCCTTCAGCGCTTCCTTGACCCGCTTCAAGTTATCTCTGAATTTTGCACCGCGTCGCAAAGTAAAACCTGTTGCCAGCACATCTATCACGGTCAGCTGTGCAAGTCGAGAAACCATGGGCATATAAATGTCAGTATCTTCCGGTACATCGAGGGTAATTGCTAGCGTTGCTTCTCGGGCAAGCGGGGTACCCGCAGAGGTGAGGGCAATCACCATGGCGTCGTTTTCCCGTGCCAACTGCGCCAACTCGACCAGATTTTTTGTTCTTCCAGTGTGAGAAATCAGCACCACCACGTCTCCGTCGCTACAATTCATACAACTCATGCGTTGCAGCACGATATCATCGGAGTACACCACCGGAACATTAAAACGAAAGAACTTATTCATCGCATCGTGGGCAACGGCGGCAGAAGAGCCTAATCCAAAAAACGCGATTTTTTTGGCCTGAGTGAGCAAGTCGACGGCGCGGTTAACGGCAGATTTATCCAGTGAATGACGGACATGATCGAGCGTCGCCATTGCCGACTCAAATATTTTTCCCGTGTATGATTCAACGCTGTCATCTTCATTGACGTTGCGATTAACATAGGGGGTGCCATTCGCCAGACTTTGTGCCAGATGCAGTTTAAAATCAGGAAAACCGCGCGTGTCCATACTGCGACAGAAACGATTCACCGTCGGTTCACTAACATTGGCCTCCAGCGCCAGAGCAGCAATACTCGAATGGATCGCGTTATCGGGCGAAGCCAGAATGACCTCGGCAACTTTGCGCTCTGATTTGCTCAAATGTTCCAGCTGAGACTGGATTTTTTCCAGCATATTCATGATGTAAAGAGACTCACGGGTAATGACGATTTCCGCACTGAAAGAAATCGAAATGCAGTTTTGACAGATATTACGCCTGTGCGCTGTGTTAATGACAAAAGCAGATAAAAAAGTTGTTATTTTTTTTCATAACATGATCAGTGTCAGATTTTTACCCAATGGAAAACGATGATTTTTTTATCAGTTTTGCCGCACTTTGCGCGCTTTTACTGTAATCGCACGGGTGGATAAGCGTTTACAGTTTTCGCAAGCTCGTAAAAGCAGTACAGTGCACCGTAAGAAAATTACAAGTATACCCTGGCTTAAGTACCGGGTTAGTTAACTTAAGGAGAATGACATGGCGGTAACGCAAACAGCCCAGGCCTGTGACCTGGTCATTTTCGGCGCGAAAGGCGACCTTGCGCGTCGTAAATTGCTGCCTTCCCTGTATCAACTGGAAAAAGCCGGTCAGCTCAACCCGGACACCCGGATTATCGGCGTAGGGCGTGCTGACTGGGATAAAGCGGCATATACCAAAGTTGTCCGCGAGGCACTCGAAACTTTCATGAAAGAAACCATTGATGAAGGTTTATGGGACACCCTGAGTGCACGTCTGGATTTTTGTAATCTCGATGTCAATGACACAGCTGCATTCAGCCGTCTCGGTGCGATGCTGGATCAAAAAAATCGTATCACCATTAACTACTTTGCCATGCCGCCCAGCACTTTTGGTGCAATCTGCAAAGGGCTTGGCGAGGCAAAACTGAATGCTAAACCGGCACGCGTAGTCATGGAGAAACCGCTGGGGACGTCGCTGGCGACCTCGCAGGAAATCAATGATCAGGTTGGCGAATACTTCGAGGAGTGCCAGGTTTACCGTATCGACCACTATCTTGGTAAAGAAACGGTGCTGAACCTGTTGGCGCTGCGTTTTGCTAACTCCCTGTTTGTGAATAACTGGGACAATCGCACCATTGATCATGTTGAGATTACCGTGGCAGAAGAAGTGGGGATCGAAGGGCGCTGGGGCTATTTTGATAAAGCCGGTCAGATGCGCGATATGATCCAAAACCACCTGCTGCAAATTCTTTGCATGATTGCGATGTCTCCGCCGTCTGATTTGAGTGCAGACAGCATCCGCGATGAAAAAGTCAAAGTACTGAAGTCTCTGCGCCGCATTGACCGCTCCAACGTGCGCGAAAAAACCGTACGCGGGCAATATACTGCGGGCTTCGCCCAGGGCAAAAAAGTGCCGGGCTATCTGGAAGAAGAGGGCGCGAACAAGAGCAGCAATACAGAAACCTTCGTGGCGATCCGCGTCGACATTGATAACTGGCGCTGGGCCGGTGTGCCATTCTACCTGCGTACTGGTAAACGTCTACCGACCAAATGTTCTGAAGTTGTGGTCTATTTCAAAACACCTGAACTGAATCTGTTCAAAGAGTCGTGGCAGGATTTGCCTCAGAATAAACTGACTATCCGTCTACAACCTGATGAAGGCGTGGATATCCAGGTACTAAATAAAGTTCCTGGCCTTGATCACAAACATAACCTGCAAATCACCAAGCTGGACCTGAGCTATTCAGAAACCTTTAATCAGACGCATTTAGCAGATGCCTATGAACGTCTGCTGCTGGAAACCATGCGCGGTATTCAGGCACTGTTTGTACGTCGTGATGAAGTAGAAGAAGCCTGGAAATGGGTGGACTCCATTACTGAGGCGTGGGCGATGGACAATGATGCGCCGAAACCGTATCAGGCCGGAACCTGGGGACCGGTTGCCTCGGTGGCGATGATTACCCGTGATGGCCGTTCCTGGAATGAGTTTGAGTAATATCTGCACTCATCCTTTATGGTTATTTTACCGGTAACATGATCTTGCACAGATTGTAGAACAATTTTTACACTTTCAGGCCTCGTGTGGATTCACCCACGAGGCTTTTTTTATTACACTGACTGAAACGTTTTTGCCCTATGAGCTCCGGTTACAGGCGTTTCAGTCATAAATCCTCTGAATGAAACGCGTTGTGAATCATCCTGCTCTGACAACTCAATTTCAGGAGCCTTTATGAATCCACAATTGTTACGCGTAACAAATCGAATCATTGAACGTTCGCGCGAGACTCGCTCTGCTTACCTCGCCCGGATAGAACAAGCGAAAACTTCGACCGTTCATCGTTCGCAGTTGGCATGTGGTAACCTGGCACACGGTTTCGCTGCCTGCCAGCCAGAAGACAAAGCCTCTTTGAAAAGCATGTTGCGTAACAATATCGCCATCATCACTTCCTATAACGACATGCTCTCCGCACACCAGCCTTATGAACACTATCCAGAAATCATTCGTAAAGCCCTGCATGAAGCGAATGCGGTTGGTCAGGTTGCGGGCGGTGTTCCGGCGATGTGTGATGGTGTCACCCAGGGGCAGGATGGAATGGAATTGTCGCTGTTAAGCCGCGAAGTGATTGCGATGTCTGCGGCGGTGGGGCTGTCCCATAACATGTTTGATGGTGCGCTGTTCCTCGGTGTGTGCGACAAGATTGTCCCCGGGCTGACGATGGCAGCCCTGTCGTTTGGGCATTTGCCTGCGGTGTTTGTGCCGTCAGGTCCGATGGCAAGCGGTTTGCCAAATAAAGAAAAAGTGCGGATTCGCCAGCTTTATGCTGAAGGTAAAGTGGACCGCATGGCGCTGCTGGAGTCAGAAGCTGCGTCTTATCATGCTCCAGGGACATGTACTTTCTACGGTACCGCCAATACGAATCAGATGGTGGTGGAGTTTATGGGGATGCAGTTGCCGGGCTCTTCTTTTGTTCATCCGGACTCCCCGCTGCGCGATGCTTTGACCGCTGCCGCTGCGCGCCAGGTTACACGCATGACCGGCAATGGTAATGAATGGATGCCGATCGGTAAGATGATCGATGAGAAAGTGGTGGTGAACGGTATCGTTGCACTGCTGGCGACCGGTGGTTCCACTAACCACACCATGCACCTGGTGGCGATGGCGCGCGCAGCCGGTATTCAGATTAACTGGGATGACTTCTCTGACCTTTCTGATGTTGTACCGCTGATGGCACGTCTCTACCCGAACGGTCCGGCCGATATTAACCACTTCCAGGCGGCAGGTGGCGTACCGGTTCTGGTGCGTGAACTGCTCAAAGCAGGCCTGCTGCATGAAGATGTCAATACGGTGGCAGGCTTTGGTCTGTCTCGTTATACCCTTGAACCATGGCTGAATAATGGTGAACTGGACTGGCGGGAAGGGGCAGAAAAATCACTCGACAACAATGTGATCGCTTCCTTCGAACAACCTTTCTCTCATCATGGCGGGACAAAAGTGTTAAGCGGTAACCTGGGCCGAGCGGTTATGAAAACCTCTGCCGTGCCGGTAGAGAACCAGGTGATTGAAGCGCCTGCGGTTGTTTTTGAAAGCCAGCATGACGTTATGCCGGCCTTTGAAGCGGGTTTGCTGGACCGCGATTGTGTCGTTGTTGTCCGTCATCAGGGGCCAAAAGCGAACGGAATGCCAGAATTACATAAACTCATGCCGCCACTTGGTGTATTATTGGACCGGTGTTTCAAAATTGCGTTAGTTACCGATGGACGACTCTCCGGCGCTTCAGGTAAAGTGCCGTCAGCTATCCACGTAACACCAGAAGCCTACGATGGCGGGCTGCTGGCAAAAGTGCGCGACGGGGACATCATTCGTGTGAATGGACAGACAGGCGAACTGACGCTGCTGGTAGACGAAGCGGAACTGGCTGCTCGCGAACCACACATTCCTGACCTGAGCGCGTCACGCGTGGGAACAGGACGTGAATTATTCAGCGCCTTGCGCGAAAAACTGTCCGGTGCCGAACAGGGCGCAACCTGTATCACTTTTTAAGACGACAAATTTGTAATCAGGCGAGAGAAAACTCTGATGAAAAACTGGAAAACAAGTGCAGAATCAATCCTCACCACCGGCCCGGTTGTACCGGTTATCGTGGTAAAAAAACTGGAACACGCGGTGCCGATGGCAAAAGCGTTGGTTGCTGGTGGGGTGCGCGTTCTGGAAGTGACTCTGCGTACCGAGTGTGCAGTTGACGCTATCCGTGCTATCGCCAAAGAAGTGCCTGAAGCGATTGTGGGTGCCGGTACGGTGCTGAATCCACAGCAGCTTGCAGAAGTCACCGAAGCGGGTGCACAGTTCGCAATTAGCCCGGGTCTGACCGAGCCGCTGCTGAAAGCTGCTACCGAAGGGACTATTCCTCTGATTCCGGGGATCAGCACTGTTTCCGAACTGATGCTGGGTATGGACTACGGTTTGAAAGAGTTCAAATTCTTCCCAGCTGAAGCTAACGGCGGCGTGAAAGCCCTGCAGGCGATCGCGGGTCCGTTCTCCCAGGTCCGTTTCTGCCCGACAGGTGGTATTTCTCCGGCTAACTACCGTGACTACCTGGCGCTGAAAAGCGTGCTGTGCATCGGTGGTTCCTGGCTGGTTCCGGCAGATGCGCTGGAAGCGGGCGATTACGACCGCATTACTAAGCTGGCGCGTGAAGCTGTAGAAGGCGCTAAGCTATAAAAGTCAAAATGCCCGATCGTGAATCGGGCATTTTTGTAGCGTTTTTCGCCGGGGTTAAGCTTGTACTTTTACCTGTGCTGCGGCGTGCTTTGCGCGCTCAATCGCTTCATCAACGCTCTCAGCGGTCGCCAGCGCTACACCCAGACGACGGCTGCCATCAATTTCCGGCTTACCAAATAAACGAATCTGCAAACCTGCCCCTACGGCATTCTGCACATTATCAAACGTGACATTCTGACTGGTCAGTTGTGGCAGGATAACGGCAGAAGCTGCAGGGCCATACTGGCGGATCCCGCCAACCGGAAGTCCGAGGAAAGCACGCACATGCAGGGCAAATTCCGAGAGATCCTGAGAAATTAACGTCACCATCCCGGTGTCATGCGGGCGAGGGGAGACCTCACTGAAAATCACCTCATCACCACAGACAAACAGCTCGACACCAAACAGCCCATAACCGCCCAGTGCCAGCACCACTTTACGGGCAATCTCTTGCGCACGTTCCAAAGCCAGCTGGCTCATTTGCTGTGGTTGCCAGGATTCACGATAGTCGCCATCTTCCTGGCGATGACCTACCGGTGCACAGAAATGGACGCCATCCACCGCGCTGACGGTTAGCAGGGTAATTTCGAAATCAAACTTAACGACGCCTTCAACAATCACGCGGCCCGCTCCGGCGCGTCCACCTTGCTGAGCGTATTCCCACGCATGTGTAAGCTGCTCGGCGGAACGAATAAACGTCTGCCCTTTGCCGGAAGAGCTCATTACCGGTTTAACTATGCAGGGATAGCCAATAGCGGCAACTGCTTCGCGGAAAAGACTTTCACTATCGGCAAAACGATAAGTTGAAGTGGGTAGCTGCAGTTCTTCTGCCGCCAGGCGACGGATACCCTCGCGATTCATCGTTAATTTCGTTGCGCGAGCGCAGGGGACAACATTCCGTCCTTCCTTTTCAAGCTGGATCAGCATATCGGTGGCAATAGCTTCGATCTCCGGCACGATATAATGTGGTTTTTCCAGTTCAACCACACGGCGTAATGCATCACCATCAAGCATATTAATAACATGGGAGCGATGCGCGACATGCATAGCTGGCGCGTCGGTATAGCGATCGACGGCAATCACCTCTACGCCGAGACGCTGACACTCGATTGCCACTTCTTTACCCAGTTCACCGGAGCCTAATAACATCACGCGAGTTGCTGCCGGACGCAGCGCAGTGCCTAATAACGTCATAACGAATATCCCCTGATTAATTCCGCGCGCAGTATAAACGAAAACGTTTGCGCGTGTCTTTATTGTTGAAGTTGATTTCCCAATCGAGAAGAAATATACTGTATAAAATCACAGTTATTATGAGAGGCTGCAAATGGCGGTTGAAGTTAAATACGTAGTCATTCGTGAGGGCGAAGAGAAAATGTCGTTTACCAGCAAAAAGGAAGCCGATGCTTATGACAAAATGCTTGATACGGCGGATCTGCTTGACACCTGGCTGACAAATTCTCCAGTGCAAATGGAAGACGAGCAACGTGAAGCCCTTTCGCTATGGCTGGCAGAACAAAAAGATGTGCTGAGCACCATTCTGAAAACCGGCAAATTACCGTCCCCACAGGTCGTCGGTGCTGAATCCGAAGAGGAAGATGCCTCACACGCGGCCTGAAGCAACTTGCGCTCCTGACAATTTGTACCATGCTTTCTCCTGAATCATTGTGCTATGGAGAAAAACATGAAAAAAAGAGGGGCGTTTTTAGGGCTGTTGTTGGTTTCTGCCTGCGCATCAGTTTTCGCTGCCAATAATGAAACCAGCAAGTCGGTCACTTTCCCAAAGTGTGAAGGTCTGGATGCTGCCGGAATTGCCGCGAGCGTAAAACGTGATTATCAACAAAATCGCGTGGCGCGCTGGGCAGATGATCAAAAAATTGTCGGTCAGGCCGATCCTGTGGTATGGGTCAGTTTGCAGGACATTCAGGGTAAAGATGATAAATGGTCAGTACCGCTAACCGTGCGTGGTAAAAGTGCCGATATTCATTACCAGGTCAGCGTGGACTGCAAAGCGGGAATGGCGGAATATCAGCGGCGTTAATGGCCTCTGATAATTCGATTGACCGTCGGCGGATGCGGCGCGAGTGCCTGGTCCGCCCTACAAGGCACCTCAATCGTAGGCCTGGGAAGACGCAACAGTGTCGCATCGGGCAATCAGCATCAAACAATGCCACTCAAAACGTCAAATTACGTTCACCTAAAATACCCTTATCACCTGATATACAGTGAACACCTTACCTGGCGCGAATTTCTTTGAATAACGGCCTGCCGACCCGCTTATTTGCGCATCTTTTGTCTCGATATACATTTTCTGACATCCTCATCCGCTATGCTACAGGCACTAAAAATGGTTATTGAGGAGCAAATATGGCTAACTGGTTAAATCAACTGCAATCCCTGCTTGGGCAAAGCAGTTCTTCTACCTCCTCGTCTGCGGATCAGGGATTGGGCAAACTTTTAGTGCCTGGCGCATTAGGCGGACTGGCTGGGCTGCTGGTCGCAAATAAATCAGCACGGAAACTTCTTACGAAATATGGCACCAACGCGTTGCTGCTTGGCGGCGGAGCGGTAGCGGGTACGGTGCTGTGGAATAAATACAAAGATAAAATTCGCGCGGCGCATCAGGACGAATCGCAGTTTGGCGCGCAAAGTACGCCGCTGGATGAGCGTACGGCACGTTTGATCCTTGCGCTGGTCTTTGCCGCTAAAAGTGATGGTCATATTGATGCCAGAGAACGTGCGGCAATCGACCAGCAATTGCGTGAAGCCGGCGTGGAAGAGCAGGGGCGTTTACTCATTGAGCAGGCAATCGAACAACCGCTGGATCCACAACGCCTGGCTACCGGGGTCCGCAATGAAGAAGAGGCGCTGGAAATCTATTTCCTGAGCTGCGCGGCTATTGATATTGACCATTTTATGGAACGCAGTTACCTGAATGCACTGGGTGACGCGCTGAAAATCCCCCAGGATGTTCGTGAAGGCATTGAACGAGATCTCGAACAGCAAAAACGTACTTTGGTGGAATAATTCCGCTCTCTGGATAGCCTGAAGTTGACTATTTCGGGCTATCCAGAACCGCACAGCCATTTGAACTGGCTGATCTTCTCTGTCTGCATAACATTCGAAATCCGCGCCATTACCTGTCATCATCTAAGCAATGACTCCCCTGTTTCGCTTGCATCCCCGGTGAGTTTTGCCACCCTTATAAGATGTTTCAACCAGAAAGAACAATAACATGCTACCAAAAGCCGCTCGCATTCCCCACGCCATGACGCTTCATGGCGATACGCGCATCGATAATTACTACTGGCTGCGGGACGATACGCGTTCTCAGCCGGAAGTCCTGGACTACCTGCAGCAAGAAAATAGTTACGGTCATCGGGTGATGGCCTCGCAACAAGCCTTACAGGATCGCATCTTAAAGGAAATCATCGACCGCATTCCGCAAAGAGAAGTTTCTGCTCCCTACATCAAAAATGGCTACCGCTATCGGCATATTTATGAACCAGGCTGTGAATATGCTATCTACCAGCGTCAATCGGCGTTCAGCGAAGAGTGGGATGAGTGGGAAACATTGCTCGATGCCAACAAGCGCGCGGCGCACAGTGAGTTTTATTCGATGGGCGGAATGGCGATTACGCCCGATAACACCATTATGGCACTGGCAGAAGATTTTCTTTCCCGACGCCAGTACGGCATTCGTTTTCGTAATCTGGAAACAGGTAACTGGTATCCGGAACTGCTGGATAACGTTGAACCCAGCTTTGTCTGGGCAAATGATTCCTGGACTTTCTACTATGTTCGCAAGCATCCGGTGACGCTGCTTCCTTATCAGGTCTGGCGTCACGCCATCGGTACGCCAGCATCGCAGGATAAACTGATCTACGAAGAAAAAGACGATACCTATTACGTCAGCCTGCATAAAACGACCTCGAAGCACTATGTAGTCATTCATCTGGCCAGCGCCACCACCAGTGAAGTTCGCCTGCTGGACGCGGAAATGGCCGATGCCGAGCCGTTTGTTTTTCTGCCGCGACGCAAAGATCACGAATACAGCCTTGATCACTACCAGCATCGGTTTTATCTGCGTTCCAACCGCCACGGCAAAAACTTTGGCTTATACCGTACCCGTATGCGTGATGAACAACAGTGGGAAGAGTTAATTCCGCCACGCGATAACATTATGCTGGAAGGGTTTACGCTGTTTACCGACTGGCTGGTGGTTGAAGAGCGTCAGCGCGGGTTAACCAGTTTGCGCCAAATCAACCGCAAGACCCGGGAAGTCATTGGCATTGCCTTTGATGATCCGGCCTATGTGACCTGGATTGCCTACAATCCAGAACCTGAAACCGCGCGATTGCGTTATGGTTATTCTTCCATGACCACACCAGATACTTTGTTTGAACTGGATATGGATACCGGTGAGCGTCGTGTATTAAAACAAACGGAAGTTCCCGGTTTTGATGCGGCGAATTACCGCAGTGAACACCTGTGGATAGTCGCCCGTGATGGCGTCGAAGTCCCGGTTTCGCTGGTTTATCATCGCAAACATTTTCGCAAAGGACACAACCCGCTACTGGTGTATGGCTACGGTTCTTACGGCGCAAGTATTGATGCCGATTTCAGTTTTAGCCGCTTGAGTTTGTTGGATCGTGGATTTGTCTACGCCATTGTCCATGTTCGCGGCGGTGGTGAGCTGGGGCAACAATGGTACGAAGACGGAAAATTTCTGAAGAAGAAAAATACGTTTAATGATTATCTTGATGCCTGCGATGCATTGTTAAAACTGGGCTATGGCTCTCCTTCGCTCTGTTATGCGATGGGCGGGAGTGCGGGGGGCATGTTGATGGGCGTTGCAATTAATCAACGCCCGGAATTGTTCCACGGCGTTATCGCCCAGGTACCGTTTGTTGATGTTGTAACAACAATGCTTGATGAATCAATTCCTCTTACCACCGGCGAATTCGAAGAGTGGGGGAATCCGCAGGATCCGCAATATTACGAGTACATGAAAAGCTACAGCCCCTATGACAACGTCACCGCACAGGTTTATCCGCATTTATTGGTAACGACCGGTTTACACGATTCTCAGGTGCAATATTGGGAACCGGCAAAATGGGTCGCTAAATTGCGCGAGCTGAAAACCGATAACCATCTTTTATTGCTCTGTACCGACATGGACTCAGGCCATGGCGGTAAATCTGGTCGCTTTAAATCGTACGAAGGCGTAGCGATGGAATATGCTTTTCTGGTCGCGCTGGCGCAGGGAACATTACCCGCTACGCCTGCGGATTAAGTATTTTCCAGATAATGTTTCAGTGTTAAACGCAGCTCCGGGCTCATGCTGTCCAGGTTATTAAATAACCAGCGCAGATAGCCCGGATCGCGTTCGGCAACGTCGGAAACCGCTTTGCCACGGTATTTGCCAAAGGTGAAGGTCGTCATCAACGATGGACGTCCGGTGATATCGGCCATCTGTTCTGCCGTCCAGCCGGAGGTGTTCATAATATCGATAAGCAACGCAGCGGTGATATAACAGTCATACAACGCGCGGTGATGATGCAGGCCCGGCGGCGTCTGTACATTGAGCTTCCGTGTTTTATATAACGCCATATTGCTGTACTTGATCCCTGGCCACAGACGACGGGCCAGTTTCATAGTGCAAATCCACTCACCGGGCATCTCAGGCAGTACGCGGCGGTCAAAGCTGGCGTTGTGCGCGACATACCATTCACTACCGTAATAGTGCGGGATCACATCTTCAATCCACGGTTTATCGGCGACCATGGCTTCGGTGATGCGATGAATCGCCATCGCCTGTGGACTAATAGGACGATCGGGGCGCACCAGGTGGCTCATGGGGTTGACGATTTTTCCGTCAATGACATCAACAGAGGCAATCTCAACGATCCCTCCCTGCAAACCGCAGGTTTCTGTATCGATAATGCGCAACATGGCATGCTCCAGGCCGAAAAAGCCTAGCGTAATGGAATGATATCGCCTTGCCAACCCTGTGATGAACGCTGACCGACTAACAATAATGAACCACGATCGGCGCGAACGATGAGACGACCATGTTCATCCCATAGTGCACTGTTACCACGGGCATTTGCCATCAGCACGGCAATTGAGTACTGATGTGAAAAAAATTGTAAGCGGCGGGTCGACGCCAGCAGGTCGGGTTCCCCCAGACATTGCCCTGTCGTAAATAGTGAACAGGTCGGATCCATATCCATACCTTGCGGTTGTTCATCGACCACCGTGATGGTTCTGGAACGACGGCCCAGACATGCACCATGACTCTGATGGTAGATCCCTGGCGTTTTTCGCCACGGTGCGAACACCGCAATTCCACGAATAAAGCGATCGTTATATTCAACGGGAAGGCCGGCAATGATGGTCATTCGCCAGGTCGTTGCAGCATAACAAAGCGGGTCTAACAGCGAGAGGTCGGGTGGGGCAGGAAGGGCACGTCGCGAATAATCACACCCCAGTAAAGAAAGCGATGGAAAAACTAACAGCTGACATTGTTGCCTGGCGGCGGCCCTCACAAACTCCAGATGATGAGCTACCTGTTCGGTCAGTGAGGTTTTACGAGGCTCATATTGCGCTGCTGCAACTTTCCAGAACGACATAATGACTTCCTTTTCAAAATGACTGCAAATTATGGGTGCGGTTTAGAAAATACTCATAATTTAGCAGGCGTTATGTAAGAAAGTGTAACTCTGTATAAGTTTTATTTAAGTTTGGGCTCGTAAGGTAAACGTGACAGATTGACCGAAGCCAAACGGTGGGCGATAAGCCGCTCGCGAAACCAGCTGCGCAAATGTTCAGGCTGTTCACGTTCAACCGCTTCAGCGATCACCGGCATATTGTAGCGTTCTTTAAATGCCACCCCGGCTGCCGCCAAATCGACATTCACTTTATCCATTTCTGTTTGATCCAGTTTAGCCAGATTCTTCAGCATTCTTAATCTCCTCATCATTCGCGGGCAAAAGTTACTAAGAGTGAGCCTGGATGGCAAGCCGGAATTGATGATCCTCGACTCAGACATTAGACAAGGTTATGCTCTGTAAAAAAGTTATTACAAAAAGGAATAGATAATATGACTTCAACTGCACGCTCCCTTCGCTACGCGCTGGCAATCCTGACCACTACGTTGGTGACACCTTCCGTCTGGGCACATGCGCATTTAACGCATCAGTATCCTGCGGCAAACGCGCAAGTGACAGCTGCCCCGCAGGCAATCACTTTAAACTTCTCGGAAGGCGTTGAAACAGGATTCAGTGGTGCAAAAATCACGGGGCCAAAAAACGAAAATATTAAAACATTACCGGCGAAGCGGAATGAGCAGGACCAAAAGCAACTGATTGTTCCACTGGCCGATTCGCTGAAACCCGGAACCTACACCGTTGACTGGCATGTTGTTTCGGTGGACGGGCATAAAACGAAAGGACACTACACCTTTAGCGTGAAATAAATCATGCTGGCGTTTACCTGGATCGCGCTGCGATTTATCCATTTCACCTCGCTGATGCTGGTTTTTGGCTTCGCAATGTACGGTGCCTGGCTGGCCCCCTTAACGATTCGTCGCTTGCTGACGAAGCGTTTTCTGCGTTTACAACAGCACGCTGCCGTCTGGAGTTTGAGCAGTGCCACTGCAATGCTCGCAGTTCAGGGCGGGTTGATGGGAACGGGATGGTCAGATGTATTTTCGCCAAACATTTGGCAGGCTGTTTTGCAAACGCAGTTTGGTGGCGTCTGGTTATGGCAAATTGTTCTCGCCCTCGTAACGTTGATCGTCGCCCTTATGCAACCGCGGAATATGCCACGTTTGCTGTTTATGCTCACTACCGCGCAATTTATTCTGCTGGCGGGAGTCGGGCATGCGACGCTGAATGAAGGGGTAACGGCGAAAATCCATCAGACTAATCACGCGATTCACCTGATCTGTGCGGCGGCGTGGTTTGGAGGATTACTTCCGGTGCTCTGGTGTATGCAACTCATCAAAGGCCGTTGGCGACACCAGGCTATTCAGGCGCTGATGCGTTTTTCCTGGTGCGGGCATTTTGCGGTGATCGGCGTACTGGCAAGCGGCGTGCTTAATGCATTGTTGATTACCAGATTTCCCCCCACGCTTACGACTTACTGGGGCCAACTCTTATTGCTCAAAGCCATCCTGGTGATGATTATGGTGGTCATCGCGCTGGCTAATCGTTATGTTCTTGTACCGCGCATGAGGCAGGATGAAGATCGTGCGGCTCCCTGGTTTGTGTGGATGACTAAACTCGAATGGGCGATAGGTGCGGTAGTGCTGGTGATCATCAGCCTGCTTGCGACTCTCGAACCTTTTTGATGGATTACGAAAATGATGAAAAAAAGTATTCTGGCGTTTCTGTTACTCACCAGTTCTGCAGCGGCGCTGGCGGCACCGCAGGTGATTACCGTCAGTCGTTTTGAAGTGGGTAAAGACAAATGGGCATTTAACCGCGAAGAGGTAATGCTGACATGCCGACCGGGCCATGCGTTGTATGTTATTAATCCGAGTACCCTCGTGCAGTATCCTTTGAACGATATCGCACAAAAGGAAGTCGCCAGCGGGAAGACCAATGCCCAGCCCATTTCGGTGATTCAGATTGATGATCCTAACAATCCAGGTGAAAAAATGAGTCTGGCACCGTTTATAGAGCGAGCTGAAAAACTCTGTTAATTACCTAAAATAGCCTTTTGATTTCCAATAAAAAACCGCCTCAGTTCTTTCACCAGAACAGGCGGTTTTTAACATTTAAGCTGATGACCACCACGCTTTTTATTGACCATTTTGCACGCAAACTGGAAAACCTGGCGTCGTCATCTATTCTTAAAGGGCAAGGCAACTAAGCCTGCATTAATGCCAACTTTTAGCGCACGGCTCTCTCCCAAGAGCCATTTCCCTGGACCGAATACAGGAATCGTATTCGGTCTTTTTTTAATTGTATTTAAAATCAATTAGTTGCAAACGCCTCCCCGAAATTCCCCGAAATTTACTCGAATTTCTGTATTCCGGTCTTTTTTGGTTATATCACAACCAAAATGCATTTAACAATCCATTTACGTTAAAATCAGAGCAGTAAGTACGTTTTTTCCCTCTCATCAAGATACATTTTTGTTGTCTTCTCCGATGTGTGGCCAAGTAGACGCTGAGCAAATTCTTCTCCACATGTTTCTTTGTACAATCGTCCAGCCAGACTTCTGATCTCGTGAAAAGTTGGTGGGTTTTCACTGAACTGGATACCTGTTAATTTTCTGGCTGCGACAAATTTTTTTGTCAGGCCGTCCGGGTGAATGCTGCCGTCAGGGCTGTTTTTTCTAATCCCGGCACTGATTAGATAATCTCCCCGGCTTACCAGGCGGCACTGTTCAACTACTGTACCAAGCCGTAGACCAGCGACAGGAAGGCTGAGTGACAGGGGGATAGCAATCATCATTCCTGTCTTAATTTGCCTGATGTGGAGACGATCATCATAAATATCACTAAACCGCATATTCGTTATGTCTTCGCGACGTTGTCCTGTTACAAGGGCTAAATCCATAGCTAATGGGAACCATGCCGGAAGTTGATCTGCTGCCTCCCTGATGCAGTTGTATGTCTTTAGTTTCAGTCGTTCTCTTGTAACTACTATTTTCGGTGCTCTTGTTGGTGTTACTGGATTTTGAGATATACGTCCTTCAACAATGGCCTCACGAAACATATCAGACAACACAGAACGCATTGATCCTGCCATTGTGTTTTTCCCTCCTTCAATCCACAAATCAAGAAACTCGGCAATATGGCGAGTGGTTATTTCTGTCAGTAAAATCTCTCCCAATTTTTCTTTTATTGTCTCCAGTTGATTTACCCGAATTTTATAAGTATTTCTGGACACTTTTCTCCTTATAAGAATCGTTTTGTAACGTTCAATCCAGTCTGCCATAGTAAATGAGTCGAGCCCTTTAAGCTTTTCAATTAAGGCAGCAGGAGAGTAGTTTTTGTATATATAATGATTTGCTTCAATTGCCTGCGCTACTGCATCTCTTCTTGAAATTTTACCTAGTGTAAATTCTTCTTTCGTCAGAGGGTTGCGCCAGTAATATGCTTTGTCCCTCCTTCGATATGTTAAGTTTTTAGGCAAATTGGGATCGTATTTTTTCCGCTGCATGTTTTAACTTCTCCAGTAACGGACTGTCTCTCCCTTGTCGCCCATTAGGCTGATGGTGTGTTATATCGGTATCAACCTTATTTGGGTTGATATAGAAAGCCTCCGGAACCACCCTGTAACTCCTCCCGTGTAGTTCAGGTGCAGGATAAATGTTTCCATTCCTTGCCCATCGTCTCAGCGTTGATATTGATGGTGGGTTATCCGGATATCTGAGTTTTCCCCACGTTTTGAGTGTCACAAGATTCATTGCCATACCTCTTACGATATGACCGCCAGTAAATATACAGAATACTGGCGGATGTGGTTGATTTTTAATAATCAGCTATGAAGTTCTAATTTGTATATAATGCAACTCACGAGGACAGAAGTTTCTCGCAATTAAAATTTATCAGCTTTACTTTCTGCTCTCTGGAAACGCCTGCTTCTTTTTTCCCTGAGAGCATTTTTTCGCATTCTGATTTCGTTAATTTAGATTTTGAATATCTTGTCCAGTTAGTAGGAGTGCCACCTTCCTTTTCAATAGTGGCAGTAATTTTATACATGAACACCTCCATTATTATTTCCAGTAGTTCGTTTATTCCATCTTTCGAGTGCTTCTTTTTCACTTCCACTATAGCCGGTTCGGGATTCGCATCCGTTACACTTTGCGCGGTAATATCCTGAAATGGCTTTCACCGTTACTGATGGACAACCACAAAATGGACATGGTTTGACTTTTGTGTATCGCACTGGTTTTTCTCCTGTGAGCTTTGTGGCTGCGCTCATTTCCATTGCTCCCCAAATACAAAACCAATTTCAGCCAGTGCCTCGTCCATTTTTTCGATGAATTCTGGCACCATCTCGTCAAAACTCGCCATGTACTTTTCATCCCGCTCAACCACGACATAATGCAGGCCTTCACGCTTCATACGCGGGTCATAGTTGGCAAAGTACCAGGCATCTTTTTGCGTCACCCACATGCTGTACTGCACCTGGGCCATGTAAGCCGACTTTATGGCCTCGAAACCACCGAGCCGGAACTTCATGAAATCCCGGGAGGTGAACGGGCATTTCAGCTCAAGGCCGTTGCCGTCATTGCATAAACCATCGGGAGAGCAGGCGGTGCGCATAGTCTCGTCACGATAGATGATCGGGGATTCAGTAACATTCACGCCGGAAGTGAACTCAAACAGGGTTCTGGCGTCGTTCTCGTACTGTTTTCCCCAGGCCAGCGCCTTAGCGTTAACTTCCGGAGCCACACCGGTGCAAACCTCGGCAAGCAGGGTGTGGAAGTAGGACATTTTCATGTCAGGCCATTTCTTTCCGGAGCGGGGTTTTGCTATCACGTTGTGAACTTCTGAAGCTGTGATGACGCCGAGCCGTAATTTGTGCCACGCATCATCCCCCTGTACGATAGCTCTCACGTCGATCCCGGTACGCTGCAGGATAATGTCCGGTGTCATATTGCCACCTTCTGCTCTGCGGCTTTCTGTTTCAGGAATCCAAGAGCTTTCACTGCTTCGGCCTGTTTCAGTTCTGACAATGCATGAATGTCGCGGCGAAATATCTGGGAACAGAGCGGCAATAAGTCGTCATCCCATGTTTTATCCAGGGCGATCAGCAGAGTGTTAATCTCCTGCATGGTTTCATCGTTAACCGGAGTGATGTCGCGTTCCGGCTGATGTTCTGCAGTGCATGCGGTATTTTCGACAATGCGCTCGGCTTCATCCTTGTCATAGATACCAGCAAATCCGAAGGCCAGACGGGCACACTGAATCATGGCTTTATGCCGTAACATCCGTTTGGGATGCGACTGCCATGGTCCGATGATTTCTTTGCCTTCTCGGGTTTTGAATGGTTCGCGACGGCACTCATCCATCCACTCGGTAACGCAGATCGGATGATTACGGTCCTTGCGGTAAATCCGGCATGTACATGATTCATTGTCCTGCTCAAAGTCCATGCCATCAAACTGCTGGTTTTCATTTATGATGCGGGACCAGCCATCAACGCCCACCACCGGAACAATGCCGTTCTGCTTATCAGGGAAGGCGTAAATCTCTTTCGTCCACGGATTAAGTCCGTACTGGTTGGCGACGATCAGCAGCGCGATGAATTGCGCATCGCTGGCATTACCTTTAAATGCCGTCTGGCGAAGAGTGGCGATCAGTTCCTGCGGGTCGACAGAATCCATGCCGACGCGTTCAGCCAGCTTCCCGGCCAGTGTTGCAAGTGCTGTACTCATTCGTTTTATACCTCTGAATCAATATCAACCTGGTGACGAGCAATGGTTTCAACCATGTACCGGATGTGCTCCGCCACACGTTCCTGAAATTCAACATCGTCATCAAATGCGCGACTGATTGCCTGTTTGCTGGCACCGTGGCGTTGCAAATGGTCGATGCAGAGCGATTCAAACAGATGCTGGGGCAGACCTTTTTCCAGGTCGTCCGCCAGCGCCGTTTCTTTTTCTTCGCGAACGATTTGCTGGTAGTGGCGTGACCATGCCTGCTCTTCAATGCGATCAAAAATTGGGCATGTACTCATCATCCGTCACCCCAAAATTTTCAAGTTTGTTTGCAATCATCATTGCAATACCCGGAATTAATGGCGCTGAGGCTATACCCGCAGGATTTGCACATAAACCGTAAACCGCTGCAATCACCACTTGTCTTTTCCAGTCGAGTTTTTCTAATGATGAAGCTGCTGCTTCGCCAGTTTCATCACTGCAATCGCGATGCGGATCGCTGCCATCGTTCTCCTTGTGCGGATGTTCAGCACCTTCCATTTCCTCCAGACCTTTTTCCTGATATTCATTCTGATTTTCTTCATTAAAGGTTTTCTGATACGTTGCGTCGCCCATCACCGCGCCGCAGTCAGGACAGTTGCCGCCGCCAGCCTGACCGCAGGCGATGCAAACTTTCTCCGTTTCCTGTTGTTGCACTACTGGCTCAGGCTGTTTCGTTTCTGGCTCGTTTTGTTGCGTATTTGGGTCGTTCTGTTCCGCTTTTTGGTCGTTATGTTCCGTTTCTGGCTGATTCTGGTACACAGAGTCGCGGGTCTGGATCCCCTTAACCCATTTCGGATCATTCGGGTCGCTAATCCCTTCAACAAATTCTCCGCGAGAGGCAGCCAGTAATTTGTCTGCATCGACAGGATTTTTGGGCGGAATGTTTTTCCGGGCTTCATGGAGTTCTGCCCGCAGTTTCTGATATTTCGCATCAACAGAATTTACCTGTGACTGAGCATCCAGCGACTGCGTGTCCTGATGATGTTCAGTTGCATCCGGTTCCACTGTTTCAGCCGTTGCCTGTTCATCTGCCATTGCGCAAGATGGTTGCAGTTTTTCTTCATCATCCTGTTTTTCTTCTTCTGTTACACGCTGCGGCATCGGGGCAGAGGAACGACCGCAGGCAATATCCACGATTTCTGGATCAGGGTTGGCATGATCAGTTTCAGTCAGTACTTTGTTTAGATATTCAGTGACGTGTGCGGGGATAACCTCGATCCCAATTGGTGCTTCTTTTACGGACGCAACCACGATGGCGCGGGAATAATCCAGCCCGCCAGGCATGGTGATGAATTTGTCGCGGAAAACAGAAAAGGGCGGTTTATTTTCAGCGATAATTTCCTCGACACGTTTAGCGTGTGCCGGATGAAGGTTATAAATGTCCACGTCCATTGAACGAGCCAGTACGCCAGTGGCTACGTCGCGCGCCAGTGACGTCAGATCGTGAACGAAACCTTCGCCGCGATCGGTGAGGTTCCCGCCGCCAGCATTAGCGCCGGAAGCCGTGCGCGTGATGCGTGAAACACGATTTCCTTTCATCCACTCTTTTGTCAGCAGACCACGATCGGTGTAGTCTGCGTCCAGGTATGCTTCGAAAAAAGCAGTCATCAGCCCCAGGCTTGAATTGCCTGGATTAGGGAAAACTCTGTCAGTATCACGCACCAGTTTGTGGAGATCGCGAATTTCCAGCGGGTCGAGCAGGCTGGTTTTGTGGGAAACAGCCAGGGCAGTAACAGCTGGTAGTTCTTCAGCTCGTGCAATGTGTAATGCCTGGAGTTCGTCGCGTGAAACGTGCGTTACCGGTTTTTCGCTGCCGTGTTGAGCAAGCCAGCGAATGGGCAGCTCCTGACCGGAAATCGGGAGTAGCATATTCTCCTCAATCTCCGTCATGTCTTCGCCATTAACATTGGTATTGTCAGTGCTGGCTGGTTTGTCCTGCGCAGAGGATGAGGGCGCGATAAATACCATTGTGATGCCATCTTCCCCGCCTTTTTCGTAACGGTTGCAGAATTCCGTATCAAATACGCCCTCTGGTGGAAGGTCATCAACAACGGGCAAATTGACGCGAACAGGTTTTTTAAAGTCATCTTCATCGTAGCCAGCATCGTCAATCGCAACAGCACCACGGGATATGGCAATGGATAATTTTTTCGCTTCAGCCCAGTAGAAACCGCCTTTAATACCGAGACGTTTTCTTACTTTGTCATTTTTTGCTTCGTAATACAGTGGGTAAACTTGTTTATCGGTGCTCATTGTTTTTTAACCTCAACTCAGATTAAAATTACTGCGAGTGATGAATAAATGTCCTAGGTTCTTCACTCAGGCCTGCACAGTGTGCAGGCTTTCTTTTTTTCAGATTTCACCTTTTAATTTCATTGCAATCAGAGTTGCCAGAAATTCGGCTTTTTTTTCTGCGGGCAGATTCTTTCCTATGTGCACCAGACACATTTCTTTAACACCATCGTTAAGTGTTTTAACGTTGCCTGATGGACCGTCGATATCAACCACAGTGAATGGGGTTTCTTTATTTTCTGTCTTAATCACGTAGCCAATACGCTTTCCTTCCAGGGTAACTTCGTGAACAATGTCATCAGTAGTAACAACAGTGGCTTCATAACTGGTAATCATGTTTTTCTCCTTAATTAAGGTTGATCGAATCCCTGCCATTGCTGGCATAAATTCAGTTTCGGATAGTCAGTTAATTAAAGTTCGTGTGCCATCTGGTCTTTTTCGGCACAACTTTCACTACAATATTTTTTCATTTCCGTCGTTGGGATAACTCCACGCATGAAATGAAGAGGTCTTTTAATACTTTTGCTTTCTTCAATTTCTTTATTGCAAAGGTGGTAAGCACATTTTATTTTCTTAGTCATCACCATGACTCCGCCTTTACAGGTAAACCATCACGACCGAGGAAGACTTTAATCATGCAGTCAGAAATGCATGTTTTTGTAGTCAGGTTACGAATATAAAGTTTTCGCTTTTTAATATTGTTTGCCGAGGCGATATATGTCCGGCCTTCATGAAGAACATAATCACCAGGAGTCACACACTGACGTGGTATTTCATCAGTTCCGAAGTGATGTGCAATCATAATTATCTCCATTTTTACAAATGAACTTTGTTGATGCGGTGCCTGGCGCCTCCAGGTGACTGCAACCAGTTAACAATTACAGTCGGCTTTCCCACCCAAACCAATAAGGACTAACATGACTTTTAACTGTGCCGCGTGCGCTTAGCCGCATTCACCGCATCACAAAATTCACTTTAAAAAGGGGCGGCAGGGCAGCCACGGAGTAGAACTGATGCCGCCAAAGACTACACATAGCAATGTCGTTATTTACAACCGGAGGCGCACTCCCACCATTTAAATTTAACAGACAAGACCGACTCTTTATGAATACCGGAAATGCACCTTCGTGTTGTGCGCCTGTCTTTTTACCACTTCAGGCTCGGTGGTATACTGGAGTTCTCACACAACCAGTAATAAGGTATTCCGATGGATAATAAAGACAAAGCCTGGCTACTTGCTTTAGCTTTCAGCATCAGATCGCAGCGAGAAACAACTCATCAAGAATTTTTCTCGGAAATCGAGAATGCTGAGAATGAGTTTTTGTCACTACTCAATGAACGTGATGCTAAAAAAAGCTCCGATTCACTTAAGGCTTGGGCGAAACTAGGCTCTTCAAAATAATTGCTTCTGTAGCGGCATGAACAACTGTTTTTGCCGCCTCTTCAACTTCCTTGTCTGGACGACCAGCCTTTACTTTTTCTGCAATGACCTCCAGCACAGTTGGAAGAACCTTGCTAATAAGCATGGCTGCCACATCTTTGCTGCACAATTGACCGTTAATAACAACCAGATCTTCACCAACCATCTTTTTTCCCCTTAACGCCGGGTGGCGGAACTAAAACCTACAGCGCCGTGCTGTTCTTGATAGAAATATTAGTAACACGGATATTTTAAGTCAATAGTATGGCGTATGATATTTTTGATTTAGTAACTATGTAAATGTTTTTTCAAGGGAAAAATATTAGTTATACAGCTGATTTGCAGAAGTTATGGCACAAAAAAACCGACTAAGACGTCGGTTTTTTTGTTGTGGATGGGGTAGTGAGTAGTGGCTACTGGTTACGTTTCTTTAGTGCCAGCATGTTCTCGAAGGCTTCCTCGTAGAGCTTGTTTAGTCCACGTAGCTGGTTAAGGAGTTTGGCTTTTTCTGACGCAGGTAGAATCTCGAAGAGGTTAAGTAACTCAGCCTGTTCTTCATTGACCAGCCTCCATCCTTTGCCTGAAAAGCTATCATCATAAGTATCTGATGATCTTACATAATTCATTAAGTCTTTAAGGTCTTCTCGAATGTCCTCTGGTTTTACCTTTAACAGAGCCGCAAATTTTAGCGCAGCGTCGGTATTTACCGGTATCTTGCCGTTCAGATACTGGCTAACGGTGCCTTGAGATTCGAATCCCAACAACTCAGCCGCCAGCTCTTGAGTCAGCTTCAGCTCTTTTTTTCTTGCATTCCATGCGGCTTTTAAATTCTTGCTCGCTTCTGGAGTTGCAATCACTTCGCGTGTTTTTTTCATACATAGAGTTTATTTGTTTTACCAATATTATCAAAGATAGTCTGACTGTTGATCTTTAAAATTAGTGGGGCTAATATTTGATCGAGGCATAACGTAGAAGGTTGGCTATGAACTTAAGAGACTATTTAAAAGAGAAACATATCACCCAGTTACAGTTTGGGAAGCTAACGGGTTTATCTCAGGTGCATGTAAGTCGAGTGCTGGGGGGCTATGAAAGATTCAGCCCTGAAAAAGCATTACGTGTTGCTGAAGTAACGAATTTCGAGGTTACACCTCATGAACTCCGGCCTGATATCTACCCGAATCCGACCGATGGTTTACCTGTTGGATGTAAGGCTAACACACAAAATGCACAGGAGTTGATTCATGAAAATCAGGCATGAGCACATCGAATCAGTGTTGTTAGCCCTAGCCGCTGAAAAAGGGCAGGCGTGGGTCGCTAACGCAATTACTGAAGAATATCTGCGCCAGGGGGGCGGCGAATTGCCCCTGGTACCAGGCAAGGACTGGAATAATCAGCAGAACATCTATCACCGTTGGTTAAAAGGTGAAACGGAAGCGCAAAGGGAAAAAATTCAGACACTGATCCCTGCGGTTCTGGCAATTCTTCCGCGCGAGCTGCGTCACCGACTCTGCATCTTCGATACCCTGGAACGCCGTGCATTACTGGCGGCGCAGGAAGCGTTGAGTACGGCAATTGATGCGCATGATGATGCAGTCCAGGCCGTTTACCGGAAAGCACATTTCAGCGGTGGTGGGTCGCCCGGTGATTCTGTCGTAGTGCATTGATTGAAATTAATCGTGCCGGATTGTTTTGTTCGGTATCAGTTAAATGTAACGCTGCGAGCGTTACAAGGTGAAAACAAATGGCTTCAAACTGGATAAAGCTCGAGGTTATTACGCCGGATAAGCCGGAAATATTCAGGCTTGCTGAGATTCTGAATATTGATCCAGATGCCGCATTAGGGAAGGTTATTCGCTTCTGGGCATGGGCGGATCAACAAATGATAGACGGTAATGCAGATTGTAACGCTCGCGGCGTTACAAAAAGTGCAATAGATCGCATCACTTTTATGGCTGGTTTTGCTGATGCGTTAATTCAGGTTGGATGGCTGGTCGAAAATGACGTTGGGCTTTCTCTACCTAACTTTGAACGTCATAACGGAAAAAGCTCTAAAAAACGGGCGGTTACAAACGAGCGAGTTACAAAAATACGCGAACTGAAACGAAAAGGTAACGCTACCAGCGTTACACAAACGGATCAAAAAGCGTTACCAGAGGAAGAGGAAGAGGAAGATATAAATACTGATCTCCCCCTAAATCCCCCTCGCCAAAAACGAGCGTCTAAAAAATTCGAGCCGGAGGCTATTGAGCTGCCCGATTGGTTGCCGGAAACACTCTGGCATGAGTGGGTCCGGTTCAGGCAGGCATTGCGAAAACCGATTCGAACGGAGCAGGGCGCTAACGGGGCGATACGGGAACTGGAAAAATTCCGCCAGCAGGGTTTTACACCTGAGCAGGTGATTCGACACAGCATCGCCAATGAATACCAGGGCCTGTTCGCGCCGAAAGGTGTTCGGCCTGAGACGTTGCTCCGACAGGTTAACACCGTCTCGTTGCCGGACAGTGCGATCCCGCCTGGCTTCAGGGGGTAACAGACCATGAAAAATATTGCGA
>NZ_PTRX01000080.1:0-1969 GCF_002966045.1 Escherichia sp. MOD1-EC5189
GGGGGGGCTTTTTTCGCTGCATCAGAGCGTTTTTGACGCAATTTTTCACTTCAATAGTACCTTCGCACTACTAACACAAAAAAAACGCAGCAGGGAGCGTTTTAGGTGCCTTAAAATCGATTTTAGATCGTCATCTTGATCTGTTTGTCTTCCTTGAAGCGAAAATGCAGGGCTACAACCGTGCGCCCCTTTTTGATCGTCTCAACAGTTACAACCAGATCGCTTTTTTCGTTCAGTTCGGCGATGGCTGGCTTGATTATCATCTTATTCAAGTCTTTGAATTGTTGATATTTATCTTCAACGGCAAGCATGGTTCGGAAATCATCGATAGCTATCGTTCTGTCACCGGTGCTGCGGAACTGCTGGAGCAGCTCGTAAATGCGGATGCTGTAGGTGCTGGAAAGGCTGGAGACGTTCTTCACGACTACCCGCGTAAACTGCCCCTTGAGCTGTGTCAGATACGGCATGATGGCATCGGAGAAGGTGATATCTACTTTCGCCTCACCTTTGAAATACTGCGCCCGGTACTGCACCCAGCGGAACTCTTCTCGTTTTTCCTCGTTCTTGATGATTACTGACCTGTCCCAGAGGCGATCTATCGCTTCCTTGAGCCTAGCTTCAGCGTGCTGCCGTCCCATGTCAGGAAAGGCATCATGAAACTCTGCAGCCGTGATGGTCATGGTTTTTTGTTCATCCGGCGAAGGGGAATCTTCTCCGGATTTCAGGCGGCTGATACAGACCAGCAGGAAGCGCTGTTCCTGCAAAGTGAGCTTGTAGCTTGCCTCGATAAGGGCGTTTGATTTGTAAGCTATCAGATCTGACATTTCGCTTGCTCGTTGCTATTGGTGGCGTTTTTTTACTGTACGCCACTTATCATATGGGTGGAAGTTTTTTTTTTGCAACCCCCTTTTTCTGTGGATTACACCCCCAAAAGCTCCACCTTTCACCCCCAAAAGCTCCACCTTTCACCCCCAAAAGCTCCACCTTTCACCCCCAAAAGCTCCACTTATCTTGCCAGAACATCTTTAAAATCATGGTGTTACAAGACCTAAAAAGGTTTTAAAAAAAAGATCTAAAAATAAGATCTTAAAAACTTAACGGCGAGCCTGTGGATAACTTGGGGTGCTGAAAACAAAAAACCAATAAAAACAATGAGTTGCAATAAAGCAGAATTGCAAGTTTCGAATACACCCCCTCCAACCCTGTGGAAACCCAGTATTCATGCGGGTTCAGCGCATATCACCTGCCGAAAAACCGTGCGTATGTGCTCAACCTGGCGACTGATTCACTTCCGCTTCCTCGCCCACTCGCTCGCTAACGCTCGGTCGCTGGGGCTGCGGCGAGCGGACGATACAATCACTGTTCTGGCAGCGCCTCCAGCTCGTTAATCAGCGGCAGTATGCGCGTCACATCAGCCTGTCGTGTCACCTCTGCCTTCAGGAACTGGAGTAACCAGGCACGCAACTGCACCTCCTCCGGCTTTCTGACCTTTGCCAGCAATGCAGCACCCACAACAACCTTCTGCGCTGTGTCCAGGCTCCGGCTCTTCGCCTTCAGGCGCTGTAATCTCGCCTCAGCATCAGCAATCTTCTGTTCGAGCGTTCTGCTCATGATGTAACTCCGTGCGCGATGAAAAATCGCATTTTAGCGCGTCACTGGTAGTTTAAAAACTGAGCTGGCATAATGCACGGCAAATCACGAAGTGCGCACTTATACAATCTCCACTCCGTTTCGATTGTGTGCGCCCTGCGGGGCTGAAAGAAAACTACAAAAAGGCATTACGGCAGAAATGGCGATTTATCATCTCAGCATGAAAATTATCTCCAGAAGCAGCGGTTACAGCGCCGTAGCTTCCGCTGCCTATCGTTCCGGTTCACTGATGCTTGATGAGCGTACCGGACTGACTCACGACTACACCCGCAAAAGCGGTGTGGCTGAGGCTGTGATTCTGACCCCCGCGACAGCCCCT
>NZ_PTRX01000081.1:0-1964 GCF_002966045.1 Escherichia sp. MOD1-EC5189
ATTTATTACAGCAAATAATACAAACCATTATTGATACTGATAGTGCTATCGTTCAAGGCATTCGCTCATAAATTATTGCAATAATAGTTAATTATATTTAAGGAGGAATGACACATGATTAATAAAGATAATAATTTAAATATAGATATTTTACGTCAGCAGAATGCAAACATTCCTCTTAAAGAGGCATCCTCGCAAAGTGAGGAGCCTCATCAACTGGAAAACAGCAAAAGCGAGGGTAATTTGTATAACAGCGCCAGTAAGGATAATAATATTGGCGCTATGCTCAAGAAAGATGTTGAAAAACTATCAACTTTAGTCAGTGAACGTAGCCCGCGAAATGAAGACTGGAAATGCCAGCATGACATACAACTTAACTTCGTTAAAAACTTGCTCAGAAATTTCCCTGCTGAAAACCTGTCAGAGCAAGGATCTGCACTTTTACACGAAAGTTATTTGCTGATAAAAAACGTTCTGCATCTTACAGAAAATGTTAATACTATTGACGGAAAATTAAAGGATCCCGATAAAATATTGACCCTGCATAACTCTGTGAGAAAAACCCTGGCTAACGTTGCTCACAACACAACCGGGCCAAGTGCAATGGCAATGACCAAAGGAACCTTAACTCACGCTATCGCTTCTTTAGAGAGTTCTGTGCCTGAAATGAGAAGTTCAGCAACCAGCAGTACTTTAACGGCCAGTAGTTCAAACGAATTTAAAAGTGATAAATATATATGCAGTGATATTGCTGATTTGATGAGTGTGCTCGGTAGCGACTACCTCGAAATTTATGCGAATAGCGTTGAGATAATGAGCGCATACTGGCAGGACTTCAGTGAACATATCCAAAGCAATATGGGAAAATGGACTCACTCTAATAAAAAAGGCGATGCGATAATTTTTGATGTCAATGCATTTCAAAAGGCCTTGATGCATTTTTATTATATCGATAAATATCCTAATGGTGATTTCCACTATCATTACAATCCAGACTATGTTTTATACCCTCCGGCACCTGCTGACAAAATTGGTGTTCCATTGGAAGAAGCAGAAAAATGGTGCGCCGCTTTAGGACTTCCGGTAATTCCACCCGATCCCAAACACCGCACACCTTCTCCGATTGTCGAAGTTGAACCACAAGGTAGCGGTTTATATGTTATTATTCCCAACCCTCAGATTATTGACAGTATGAGTCAATCTTCAGATTCAATGGTGCACAGGGATAATAAAGGGAAGGAAAAAAATATATCTAAAGAATTCACCGGTTATGAAATAAGCACAGCTGAATACCAGGCATGGTTAGCGGGTTATAATGGGCAAGCAGAAAACATGAAAACCGATGTACAGGTTATCACGACTAAATACAGCACAGCCAACTCCACCTACGATACGATTATAAAATTATTATCGTCAACCATTACAGCATTATTTGATTCAGCGAAAGATTATTTACGTTTCTGATTAAGTAACGCCAAATATTATAGTCCACTATCTGGTCTCGTAAAATGGGACCAGCGTTTCATATTATTAAGCATCAGCTTTCATTCATTTCTTCATCACAATCTTACAAAATGAGCGTTTTTTGATAGAGCAATTCTGCCAATACTTTATTTTATATTGATCAAATTAATACTATGAATAGAGAAAACGGAAGGAGCGTTCTATGCAACTGCAACATGGAAAAAATAATACACAACAATATATATTTGGCGACTTTGTATTAAAAAACAATGGAATATTATTATTCAAAAACAAAGAATATCATATTCCCCCGAAAGAACTTGGCGTTATTATTCTATTACTTAATGCTGACGGTGAAATTGTTAGCAAAGAAGAGATTATTGATAAGGTCTGGAGCGCAAGTGTTGCCAGTGATGAATCTTTAACACGGTGTATTTATGCATTGCGCAAACTTTTGCATGAGAATAAACAGTGTAAGTATATCGAAACGGTCTATGGTC
>NZ_PTRX01000082.1:0-1939 GCF_002966045.1 Escherichia sp. MOD1-EC5189
TTATTACCATGTACGAAGACCAGCAGCCTGATAACTGGCGCGTACAGGCGATCCTGTATGCGTGAGTGTCATCTACAGCAAATGAACAATGCCGGATGCGGCACCTGTGCCTTATCCGGCCAACAGTTCCTGAAATTTCATTGTGTTAGTTGATAACACGTAATGCTGCTGTTGCCATTATAAGACGCGCTAGCATCACATCTGGCTGACTCGTTTATAAACATACTCCCCCCGTCGCCCGCAGCAATAAATCATTCTGGCTCTGCTCTGACAACCGCACGCCGCCGCGCGTATCAAACATCATCTGACACCACGCCTGCGCCATTGGCGGAGAGGCATATTTCAACATTTGCGCGCCGCAACCCAGCAGGAATAGCTGACGAGTAATCTCTCGCCCCATTTCTTCAGCTGGCTTACGCAGTTGCTGCTGCAAACGACGAACCGCGCGATCAAAATAGCGATCCTGCCCTTTCACTTCCATAAACGCTTCCGACAGTAAGTCGTATACACCCGCCTGCTTATTAAGAACGCGCAATACATCCAGGCACATAATATTGCCAGAACCTTCCCAGATGCTGTTCACCGGCATTTCCCTGTAAAGCCTCGGCAGCTCGCTCTCCTCGCAATAACCAATACCGCCCAGCACCTCCATCGCTTCGGCCACAAACGGCATACCACGTTTGCAGATAACAAATTTCGCCGCAGGCGTAAATAAACGCGCCCACAGGGCTTCTTTGGCATCGGCACGCCGGTCCCACGCTCGCGCAAGACGAAACAGCAACGCCGTTTGCCCTTCAAGCTGGAGAGCCATGCGGCTTAAGACATGACGCATCAGAGGCTGTTGGATCAATGGATTACCAAAAACATGGCGTTGATGTGCATGATAAATCGCCAGTGAGAATGCACGGCGCATCATGGCATGGCTGCCCAGAGCACAATCAAAACGTGTCATCCCGCCCATTTTCAGGATCAGGTGAATTCCTTCTCCTTCCTGCCCCAATAACCAGCCTATGGCATCCTGAAACTCCACCTCGCAGCTGGCGTTAGAGCGATTACCCAGCTTATCTTTCAGCCGCTCGAGGCGAATCGCGTTGCGTTGCCCGTCAGGCAAAAAGCGCGGCACAAAAAAGCAGGACAAACCGCCAGTGGACTGCGCCAGTACCAGATGCGCATCGCTTTGCGGCACCGAGAAAAACCATTTATGCCCCACCAGCCGATAAGAGCCATCGTCCAGACGCTCTGCGCGGGTAGTGTTGCTCATCACATCGGAACCGCCCTGCTTTTCCGTCATGCCCATGCCAATCAACAAACCGCGTTTTTGCCCACCTGGCAATAAGTGGGAATCGTAGCGATCGCTCAACAGCGGCGTGGTCCAGTCCTGAAACGGTGCGGGTAACATCTGTAATAACAATGGCGTGGCGGCAAAGGTCATCGTTATCGGGCATAACGACCCAGCCTCAACCTGTGCGTGCAACATAAAACGCGCCGCTCGCGCCACAAATGCGCCGGAGCGAGCGTCTTCTTCCCAGGCCAGATTGTGTACCCGATTGGTACATAACGCCTGCATCAGCAGGTGCCAGGCGGGGTGAAAACGCACATCGTCCAGACGGCGTCCTTGCGCATCGTAGCGCAATAATTCGGGCGGATTCACATTCGCCAGTCGCCCCAGTTCAAGGGATTCAGCCGTTCCTAACTGCTGACCAATACTGGCGAGAAAATCGCTATCCCAGCCAGCACCTTCACGCGTTACCGCTTCGCAGAGCGCGCCATCAGACAGGTATAAGTTGCTGTTATTTAATGGTATAGGTTGATTAAAAACGGTGTGAGTTTGCCAGTGCACTGTGTCTCCCTCCATCAATGGCAGTCACCATTAGTATGGTCACTGCCACGGATTCCTGACAGAAAGAGATTGCTAAAACATTCTTAGCCAGCAATATAA
>NZ_PTRX01000083.1:0-1920 GCF_002966045.1 Escherichia sp. MOD1-EC5189
CGTTGATGGTCAGAACGACCAGTTCACACCAGCCACCGCGTTCCACGGGGATTCCACACCGGCACCATGGCTATACCCCACCCCGAGATGCCCGCTTAACGAACTGCTGAATGAGGCTTTAATACCTGCCTGGTATATTCCACGTCTGCCCGACAAATCATTGACAAAATTACCGTCATTATTCACTTTCACCCGGTTATCATCGACAAATTCTTTGCGCACAGCCGCCTTCAGCCACGGCTCAACTTCCATGCCGTTCCCCAGACGCATGTTGTAACTCAGCGTTGCGCCCAGTTCACGATATATACTGCGGGTATCGACTGATTTCGATTCCATACCATTGGATAAATGATATTCGGGGTTATCAGCGGTGAACCCCGTTAACGATGCATACGGCGTCAGGTTCCAGTTACCATCGGTAAATCGCATCCCGGTTTCAATGTAACCGCCCAGCCCGTTGCTGCGATAACTGCCGTTGGCGGCTCCACCGCTGCTCATTTTACCGGCTACGTTACTTTCAAAGCGGTTCAGCTTCACGATACCGTCCAGATAGAAACCACTTTCATGTTCCCAGCTGACATAGCCCCCCAGAGAATAACTGCCCACACTGCCATGTCCTCCACGATCAAAACCGATATGTGAATGGGAATAACCCATAAAAGCGCCCAGCGTCGCAATCCCCTCAGGAATACCATTACGGCTATCGATCCCCACCGTCATTCCGGTCAGCGTCTGCTCAAACCCGGCACCCGCATCGGTGGTGACATTATTACGGGTGTTATACGTCGTCCCCCAGACATTATTGTTTTGTGGACTCGCTTTCATTATGTTCAACCGCTCGCGAATACTGTTTAGCTCAGCATCAAAGACCAACGGTAATGTTGCTGCCATATTGAGTACGGCTGCCGTAGAAGGCGTGATGCGTTTCTCCGGGACGGGTGTCGGCGTTGGATCGGGAGTCGGGTCTGGTTTCGGATCCGGTTTTGGGTCTGGTTTTGGATCCGGTTTCGGATTTGGGTTGGGGTCCGGGTTGGGTTTGACATCATTGGTCAGGTTCCAGTTGCTGTTGCCGTCGCTTTTCAGGACATACTCATAGGTCCCAAGATCAACGAAACCGCCGGTATTACCCAGCGTAAACGAAGCATCCCCTCCCCCTGTTTTCACCAGCGTCATCGCGTCGTCAGACTGAGGGCTGACGCCGGTATCCTGAACAAAGATTTTAAAATTGCCAGTGGCGTTGTTGTTGACGACCAGTTGATCGCCCCGGGAGCCTGCAACGTTGGTATGCAGGTAGAAATTACCGCTGCCGGAAAGTTCACTGGTGGTCAGCGTATTGTAGATACCGTTAGTTGTGGCAGGCGCTGCTGTTTGTGCTGATAAATAAACATCACCGTCGTTGAGGAGCAAACTGTTTACTCTATATTCGCAGTTGCTGGTGCCTGCACAGGAATTATTGCTGTTAAGCCAGACATTGCCCC
This sequence comes from Escherichia sp. MOD1-EC5189, assembly GCF_002966045.1. NCBI lineage: Bacteria > Pseudomonadati > Pseudomonadota > Gammaproteobacteria > Enterobacterales > Enterobacteriaceae > Escherichia > Escherichia sp. MOD1-EC5189. The sequence goes on from NZ_PTRX01000083.1 coordinate 1,479, forward strand.
GGCTGGCAGCCGTCAGGTCGGCAAGCGTCGTATCGACGCCATTTCCGATAGTTAATGTCGCGCTATCGGTAATCCGGACCACCCCTTCAAGTTTAACTGGCGTAACATTATCCCGTGGCGTCATTAACGACAGGCTTCCTGTCGCGCCACTGACCGATGCATCCGCCAGCGTACCTGCGTAGACGATTGCCGTCCCGCCAGCGACCTGTAGATCTTCTGCCCGGGCCAGAGCCTGAAACTCATCTTTTGACCGACCAAGGGTATATTGCCCACCGGAATTAACCTTTGTGGCGAAGTCCTGACCCAGGTTTTGCATTGCCCCACCGTTGCCAACCGTGGAATCGCGAGCTTCGGTACCTGCTAATACCAATAAATTACCGCCATTTTCCAGCAGCACATTGGTCGCTAAATTTCCGGCAATGGAAAAGGTGCCGTACTGGTG
>NZ_PTRX01000084.1:0-1910 GCF_002966045.1 Escherichia sp. MOD1-EC5189
TTATCCGGGTCAATCCAGTTCACCTCAACGGCATTATGGCGGTCCTTCAGGGCGCTGAAGCTGTAGCGGAACGGCGCACCATCATCCGGCATCACCACATTACTGCGGTTATAGGTCCACACCTTATCCGACGGTCGGTCCTGCACGAACGTCAGCGTCTGCCCGTTCCATACCGGCATACAGCGCATCGCAGAGCAGAAATCACTGAGCACATCCCACGCCTTGCGCTGTGTGGTCAGGTACGCATTACAGGTGATGCGCGGCTCCGTGCCGCCAAAACCGTCCGGCACCGACTGATCGCAATGCTGGCCGATGACATACAGCGCCCATTTGTCCACATCCGCCGCACCAAGACGTTTCCCCATGCCGTAGCGCGGATGGGTCAGCATATCCCACAGACACCAGGCCATGTTGTTGCTGTATGCTGGCTTAAACGTTCCGTCCCAGATACCGCTGTATTGCCGCGTCTGCGGGTTATAGTTCGACGGCACCTGCAGAATGCGCCCGCGCAGATGATAATTACGGCTCACCTGCTGGCTGCCGAACTGCTCCGAATCCACCTGCACGCCGACCAGTGCCGTGTTCGGGTAGCACTGTTTCACATCGATGATTTCGGTGTATGACGACCAGAGCGTTTTGTTCTGCAGCTGGTCTGTGGTGCTGTCCGGCGTCATCCTGCGCATCCGTATATTGAACGGGCGCGGCGGCAGGTTACCCACCACCACCGAGGCCAGATACTGCGAGGTGGTTTTGCCCTTAATGGTGATGTCTTTTTCCGTCACCCAGCCACCATTACGCTGGATCTGAACCAGCAGGCGGACTTCCGACGGATTCCGGTCCCCCTTTGAGGTGGTTTCCACCAGTGCCTGCACGCCGAAGGTAAAGCGCAGACGGTCGATGTTTGCAGACGTAATGGTGCGGGTGATCGGCGTGTCATATTTCACTTCCGTACCCAGCACCGTCTCGGAGCCGGAGGATTCAAACCCCTCCGGCGGTGTCTGCTCCTGCTCACCGGCACGGAACACCACCGTGACACCGGAGATGTTGGTATTCCCCTCAGTGTCCAGCACCGGCGTACTGTTCAGCAGCACGCTTTTTAATCCATCCACCGGACCTTCAACCGGCCCTTCGCTGATGGCATCGATCACACTCAGCAACTGCGTGGACTTCAGGTTGTCCTTCGCTTCGCGCGGGGTATGCCCCTTACTGCTTCCTTTACCCATTCCTCACGCTCCATAAACGACAAAACCGCCCGCAGGCGGTTTCACATAAAACATTTTGCATCAGCGACCAATCACCACAACCTGACCACCGTCCCCTTCGTCTGCCGTGCTGATCTCCTGAGAAACCACACGTGACCCCACGCGCATTTCACCGTACAGAACGGGCAGAACATTGCCCTGGGCAACCATGTTATCCAGTGAGGAGAAATAGGTGTTTTGTTTGCCGTTATCCGTTGTCTGTGTACGGGGAGTTCTGGCTTTCGGTGCCAGCATCTGCGCCACTCCGCCCAGGATCATACTGGCCCCTGCCGCATACATGCCCGATACAGCCGCGGCACCCAGCCAGCCCACAGGGTTCCACCATGCCACCGCAATCAGCGCCGCCCCCAGCACCACCTGAAACACACCGCCACTTTTAGCTCCCGCCAGACGCGGCACGATGTGGATCACGGCACCATTTGCCAGCGGCTCATTAAGACGGGCAGATAATTCGGTTTCACCTGCATCACGCCCGGCAATGCGCACCTGATACCAGCCGTCATTCAGTTTCTGACGAAACGCCGGGACCTGTGTGGACAGCGCCCGGATGGCTTCAGCCCCCGTTTTCACACGAAGGTCGATGCGGCGGCCAAATCGTTGTAAATCCCCGTAAAGGCAGATGCGTGCCATGCCCGGTGACGCCAGAGG
>NZ_PTRX01000085.1:0-1686 GCF_002966045.1 Escherichia sp. MOD1-EC5189
GTTATTGCAGAGCCTCGTCTTGATGATAACAGCCAGACCACCTTCTACCTGGCTGCGTCAAAAGGCTCCGATACGATTGAAGTGGCTTATCTCAACGGTGTGGATACGCCATATATTGATCAGATGGAGGGCTTCAGTGTGGATGGCGTGACAACGAAAGTGCGTATTGACGCCGGTGTCGCGCCAGTTGATCACCGCGGTCTGGTGAAATGTACGGCGTAAACATCGCAGACAACAACTCTGATGGCCCGTAAGGGCTTTTTTTGTACCTGAAATCAGCCCCTGAACGGGGCTGTGTGGAGACAGTTATGGCAAAGAATTTTGTAGAAGAAGGAAAAACGGTGGCGATTGTTGCCAGTGCAGCCATCAGCAGCGGAGATCTGGTGCAGGTGGGTGATGTTTTTGCGGTGGCGCTGACCGATATTCCACAAGGTGAAACAGGCGACGGTATGACCGAAGGTGTGTTTATGCTGCCTAAGCTGAAAACGGATGACATGAAAACGGGTAAGAAGGTTTATCTGAAGTCCGGAAAAGTTCAGCTGACTAACAGCGGCTCTGATCCGCTGGTCGGGGTTGTCTGGGCAGATGCCGGAACCAGTGCAGAAGAAGTGCCGGTAAAACTCAATGTCTGATCCCTTTTCCCGGCTGGCAGCGCGTATGGATGCTATCACGGTCAGAAAGATGGGAAAGACAGCCTCGATTAATGATGTCGATATGACCGTGATCCCGGGAGAAACACTGGCAGAGCTGAATGCTCTGTCCGGACCTGCGGTCTCTCTGGTGGTGTTTTCTTCGGGATACCGCCCACGGCGCGGGGATCGCGTTGTTTATGACGGACAACAATGGACGGTCACACGGCATGAACGCTTTAACGGTAAGCCAATGATCTTTATTGAGTAAAGAGGTGTGGGATGAAGGGGCTTGAGAATGCCATCCGCAATCTGAACAGCCTTGATACCCGTATGGTGCCACAGGCCAGCGCATGGGCGATAAACCGTGTGGCACAGAAAGCGGTCTCGGTTGCCACCCGGCAGGTTGCCGGGAATACCGTTGCGGGAGATAACCAGGTGAAAGGGATCCCCCTGAAACTGGTACGTCAGCGTGTCCGGGTGTTTAAAGCCAGTCCGTCAGGAAAAATGACGGCCAGGATCCGCGTTAACCGGGGCAATCTGCCCGCTATTAAGCTGGGGACAGCCCGGGTCAGACTGGCCCGGCGTGGTGGAAAACTGCAGTACCGTGGCAGTGTGCTGAAGGTGGGTAAATATCTTTTCCGGGATGCGTTTATTCAGCAACTGGCGAATGGTCGCTGGCATGTGATGCGGCGTATTGATGGCAAAAATCGTTACCCCATTGATGTGGTGAAAATCCCGCTGTCCGGACCGCTGACACAGGCATTTGAAGATGCCCGCGATCGCATCATTGCTGCGGAAATGCCGAAACAGCTGGGGTATGCACTGAAACAACAACTGAGGTTATGGCTGACCCGATGAACCGACATACACAAATCCGCCAGGCCGTACTGGCACGCCTTCGGGAACAGTGTGGAGACAGCGCCACATTTTTTGACGGGCTTCCGGCATTTATTGATGCGCAGGAACTGCCTGCCGTGGCGGTGTGGCTGAGTGATGCTCAGTACACCGGAAAAATGACGGATGAAGATGACTGGCAGGCTGTTCTGCATATTGC
>NZ_PTRX01000086.1:0-1615 GCF_002966045.1 Escherichia sp. MOD1-EC5189
CGGTGTTCACACTGCGGATATAAAAGTAATAATCATGGCCCGGTTTGATATTGATACTGGCGGCTATCCAGTACAGCGCCGTACCAAGATAGCGGGCTGTGGTTTCTACCTGCCTGATATCGGTAATCCGCGTTTCCGAGAACCAGAACTCAAACTGTACCGTCGGGTCATAAACGGCAAGATGCGGCGTGGCGGTTATCTGAAAATAGCCCGGCGTCAGCTCAATCCGCGACGGCACTGCAGGTGCGGCAATCCGGAACGATACCGATGCCGGATCGCCCTGCTGCCCCCGGGCATTTACCGCCCGGACTGTCAGCCTGTAGTTCCCCAGCGCCAGTTGCGTGAAGCGGTATGTGGTTTCCGCCGTCCGGGCTGTGCTGACCAGCCGCTCACTGCCGTCATCCGCTGCCACGGTCAGGCGAAGCATGAAACTCACGCCCTTCACCACCTTCGGCGTATCCCAGCGGGCCAGTACCTGATACTCCCCGCTGTCTGCGGTAACTTCGGCAGTCAGGTGCTGCACTGCTGGCGGCGTGACACCATTCACCGTGCCGCTCTGGTCGCCGTCAAAGTGCGCCCCGTTATCCACGATGGCCTCTTTTTCCGGTACATGCTGCACGGCGGTGATGGCATACGTGCCGTCGTCGTTCTCACGGATACTCACGCAGCGGAACAGGCGCTGGCGCAGCGTCGGCAGCTTCAGCCCCCACACGCTGTATTCAGCAACGCCGTCAGGAACACGGCTCACTTTCACCTTCACGCCGTCGGTGACGGACTGAACCTCCACGCTGACCGGATTGCCACTTCCGTCAACCAGGCTTATCAGCGTGGTACCGGAGGATGGCAGCGTGATTTCACGGTCGAGCGTCAGCGTCCGGATCTGGCTGTTTACCGCCAGCACGCGCCCGCCGATGCTGATACCGGCATAGTCATCATCACAGATTTCAATGACATCGCCCGGCACATGGCGAAGCCCTTCTGCGCCCACGCTGAAGTCCACGGTCTGCGTTTCCAGCAGCTCCGTTTTAATCAGCCACAGCCCGGCTCGGTGTGCCTGCCCCCGGCTGGTACAGCCAAAGGCATCCATCTTCGTGACGTTACGACCGTAACGGGCAATGGCCTGCGTGTCCTCCACAAGCTCTGTCGCCGTCTCCCAGCCGTTATCCGGGTCAATCCAGTTCACCTCAACGGCATTATGGCGGTCCTTCAGGGCGCTGAAGCTGTAGCGGAACGGCGCGCCATCATCCGGCATCACCACATTACTGCGGTTATAGGTCCACACCTTATCTGATGGTCGGTCCTGCACGAACGTCAGCGTCTGCCCGTTCCATACCGGCATACAGCGCATCGCCGAGCAGAAATCACTGAGCACATCCCACGCCTTACGCTGTGTGGTCAGGTACGCATTACAGGTGATGCGCGGCTCCGTGCCGCCAAAACCGTCCGGCACCGACTGGTCGCAACACTGGCCGATGACATACAGCGCCCATTTATCCACATCTGCCGCACCAAGACGTTTACCCATGCCGTAGCGCGGGTGGGTCAGCATATCCCACAGACACCAGGCCATGTTGTTGCTGTATGCTGGCTTAAACGTTCCGTCCCAGATACCGCT
>NZ_PTRX01000087.1:0-1595 GCF_002966045.1 Escherichia sp. MOD1-EC5189
GTACCAGTAGTTCCGGTTTTGTGATTCCAGTCTTTGTGCCTGTCAGGTTGTCCAGCGACTCCTCGCAGACGGTCTGATACGGTATCTCAAAGCGTGTTTCCAGCGAGTAGGTTTCCCAGTTTCTGCTGCTGCTCTCAATCTCCTCCACTTCGTTGAAGTACAGCTTACCCGCCTGATACACGGCGGACTTTTTAAAATCTTCTTTCAGTCTGGCGTGTTCAATCGTACCGCCGCCATCCTGATGCACATCAATGTCCGCCTGCTCCAAAGAGGCATGCAGTGTTTTGATGTACGCCGGTTCATTGATGGTGTGATAGTGCAGTTGCTCCAGTACGCTCAAATCCTTCGTACTGTTATCAAAACGGCGGGTGAAGCTTCGTTGACCGTCATAAATGAACGGGTAGTAACGCGCGCCTCGCCCGATAAGCTGCGCTTCGCTGTCCGTGCTGGTTTTGCTGCTGCTCGCCTGCTCGCTGATGCGGACAATATCGTAGAGGTTGAGAACGTCCCAGCCTTCATTCACCTTCGCGACGGCAAAGACGGCTCTCACCGGATTATCGACTTCTTCTAGTGTATTCAGCAGGACGGGATTCTCTTCCAGCAGATCTGACTTGTTGACGTTCAGCAGGTTAAAGTCGTTAAAGTCCTCCTGAATTTGCCCAGTCACCGTCACTAAATCACTGTTAGCGTAACGCTGAATCACTTTATGCCAGATACTGGTGTCAGAGCTGAGCTGGAGTTTTTTGTTAGCTAGATGACGTCTGACGCTCTCAGGTGTCATGGCGGCTATCAGTTGCGAAAACTCCTCCTGCTTCGCCTTTGATATCGCAATCTTATTCGACTTGAACAGAATGACCGGTTTGAAGCCGGTGATGCCGTGATCTGCTGCCGTCAGTTTACGGTACTGGCTTAAAAGTACCGCATCAAGCATCTTGTCGCTGTCATTCTGGTTGGCTTCCAGCAGCATGACTTTCTTCGAGTAACCGTCTGACATGAACTGTTTCAGGTCATACTGATACACCACCTTACCACGGTATTTCTGCCCGATATCTTTGTTCGCAAGATCAATGGTGGCGGTGAACTCGAACAGGCGGTTATCCGGTCGCAGGTTGAGGATGTTCTCAATCGTGCGTTCCCAGGTCTGCTCCTCGTTCTCCGGTGAGGTTTTCGACTTGCCTCTAGCTTTAGTACCGGCGTTGAAATGATGTGCCTCGTCACCAAGCAGCACAAGGGGGATTTCTTTTAAATCCTCGTAGGTGATGCTGTTCTCACGATAGCTGTTCAGCTCGTCGTGCATCTTATGGATAGTAGAGAGCTTGAGGTAAATCGTGTTACGTTCCGGTATGGACGGGAATGTTTCTATCGGTTCGATGGTGATTTTTTCCCCGTCGATTTCCAGCTCCTGACTGAACAGGTACTTCGGCGATTGCGGATTAAGCAAGTTCTCTCGCGTTTTCTGGATAATCGCGTCTGTATGCACGAAGAAAATGAAGTTCTGATACCCTAACTCTTTAAACAGATAAAGTATCGTTCCTGCCATCACCATCGTTTTCCCTGCACCGGTTGCCATGTGAAACAGCAGGTGGCGATAATGC
>NZ_PTRX01000088.1:0-1490 GCF_002966045.1 Escherichia sp. MOD1-EC5189
ATTGGATTTCTCATCCGTCTTGATCTGTCCGATGACCAGACTGTGCATTGTTGAGAACGCACTAATGACATGAATCGATCCCCTGCGGCGACTCTCGTCATAAGAGTGCCGGAGCGTTTGTCCATCTATTGCGATGACGTCTTTATCATCTGAAGAATGGCAATCTCGCATCCAGTTAATAAAGCACTCGTGAAATTTTGCAGGACTGATACAGGGATACAACTCTGGCAATGGTATCGTGAACAGGAATACCATTATCAAAATCACCATATTGCTTCAAAAAATCGAGATGTGTTTCCCAAAAATCCTCTATATCTTCCCAGCCTTCTGCACCCGAAATAACGGCACAAATAGTCAACAGTAGAATATCCGATAATTTATGTTCCACTTTCCAGGCTTGTCTGTAATCGGGGATAATAGAAATATGTCCCATCAATTTTTTAAGTTCCATTTTGTTCTCCTTAATTATGTAAGGAGTATTTGATCATGTATAAGCAATAAAAAACAGCTTTAGGTAATGAGGAATATCTCAATTTTTAAACATAAAATGCGAATTGTCTAGTACAAAAAAGCAGCGTTACGTGATCTTTCCTTGGCTAAACAGGTAGTTAAAGGAATGAATGTCGGGATATCCGGTGTATTGAAAGAAGCGTAAAAATAAAAGCTGGGGAGATTTAATTCCTCACCCGGCTTTATTTTAATCGCCTGGTTTTTCCCAATACTTTATTTTTTCCATTTCTCTTTCGATATCATCCATATCATCATCGCCTAGTTCGTTATTAAATTTCTCCGTTATAATCATTCTTATATGTGCAAGACGATGAGTTATTTTATTTCTATCAATAAATCCAGTGGTTTCTTTGCAATAAGCAATTTCATTATTAATCATATTATCATCACTTTGAGAATGATAATAATAGCGGGCTATGTCTCTAAGAGAAATCAGCAAATAATTAATTTCACTTAGAACAGACAATGCCTCCTCTCCAGTTAACACGATGTTTTTATTGTCTTTATGCATATTATTTCCGCTTGGTGATTTTTGCATTATCAGAAAGAGTGATATCACCTTTTGCAGTCAATTCATCGGTGTGATATCGTGGATTAGTTATCCATTCAAGCTGTTCATTTGGAACATCAGTTTCAACATAATCACGTCCACGGCCCGGTTTAATTTGATATTTAGTTTCAACTTCGACTTGACTTAATGGTTTTTTACTAGCCGGTTCAAGATACACTCTATTATTATCTTTTGCCAATATTTTACCTGTTTTACCAATCTCGGTTGAACCTTTACGATTAGTATAATGCCGCACACGAGTAGTTCCATTACAGAGCTCTTTTTTTAATCCGAGTGGATCGCTATATTTCAGCGGATTGGGCGCATATTGGTATAAGTTTAACCCGCCTCTTAGCCCTATCGGGTCCGTTACCATGAACCGCCCGACATCCGGATCATAGTACCTGTGCAGATTGTAATGCAGCCCTGT
>NZ_PTRX01000089.1:0-1380 GCF_002966045.1 Escherichia sp. MOD1-EC5189
GGCATCATGGGCTGACCATGCAAACAGGGCACTGGCGAACGCCGGTTATCAGGAAGAGATAGACCATCGTTCATACGAGCGACAGGGGCTTGAGAAAACGCCTGGTATTCACCTCGGAAAGTCTGCCTGTGCGATGGAAACACGCGGTATCGAAACAGAACGCGGCGAACAGAATCGTCTGATTAACAGGCTTAACCTGGAAATACAGATTTCCCGCACCGAACTCAGGAACAGCGGGCTGACAGAGCCTGCCCGCCGTGTGGCTGACCTTCTGAATATCGTGCTTCCTGACAACGCAACTTCGTACACACTGCATGACATCATCGAAGCGTTGCCGAAGGACAGTAACGCGGCATGGAAACTCACCAGTAATGCCATGTCGATGATGGCAGATATGCAGGCGACGCGCAGACGCTGGGAAGAGCTGAACACCGAACGAAAGGAAGCGATGAGCCATGCTGCCAGCCTGAAAAAATCATCGCCGTTTTCGTCCGGTTTTTCCCGTATTCCCCTGATGCAATGGGCGGCACCGGAATACCGTAGTGAGCAGGGAAAAATCCAGTCTCTGAGCCAGCAAATGGAAAAATTGCGACAGCATTACCGGAAGGTGGAGAAACAGGACATTCCCGCGAGTCAGACGGCATTTGAAACACAGTGGCAGCAGTGGGGGGAATCCGGCCTTGCAGCTCTCAGAGCCCAGTTGCTTAAACGTGAAGAGGAATTGCGCCGGAAGGAGCTGGAGGATACAGAACGTAGTCGCGCGGAGCGACGAGCGGAACAGCTCAGGAAAAATGACAATGCCGTTATAGATTCAGGGGTACTGAGCGCAGTCGTTACGGGGTATGGCGAGGCCCCCATGCCTGGTAACGGGGAAATGACCTGTTACCTTCTGCTTCACAACAGGAGCGGAGAATATACGCTCTGGGGGAACGAACTGGAGAAATACCGCGCCAGAATCTTTGAGAGTGTTGATTTAATGCGTGACAGGAGTGGTTATATCTGTGACCGAAGCGAAATCGGCCAACGTCCGCCACTGCAACGTGTTTATTCCTCTGCGACCTTTGAGCAACTGCTGACGCAGGTTTGCCAGACATGGCCGCAACATACCCGCAATCTCCGCCAGCCGAAGACATGGCCGGAGTCTTTCTGTCTTGGAGAAGACCGCCAGCCAGCCATGCCATCACCAGCGGCAAGGAAGGTGGATTTTATGCAGGGACGTCTGCCACCGACGCTGATGCCGGTCATGAGTTCTGTCGACCGGGAAAACCGTCAGCTTCAGCTTTTGCTGGTCATGGGCGTGGATGACTCTCTGGGCGGTGTTATCCGGCTTAATGGTACGCTGTATCCCGCGTTTGCCGTTCCCTCAGCCGATAACAGGCA